>NZ_JBVVQE010000113.1:0-12470 GCF_055811435.1 Mesorhizobium sp. WSM4837 | reverse complement strand
GGGGGGGGCTCGGGGGGGGTCCGCCGCGCCCCCGCCGGGCGCCCCCCCCCCCCCCGCGCGGGGCGGCCCCCCCCCCCCCCCCCCAACCGCGGGGGGTCTCACAGAACGCAAGCCTCTAAAATCCGCCGCCAAACCCAGCCACACCCCCCTCGGTGGCCGCGATATCGGCTTCGTCTTCCAGGACCCGTCGGCCAGCCTCGATCCGGTAATGGCGGTTGGCGAGCAGATCGCGGAAGTCGCGCACACGCATCTCGGCCTCAGTTGGTCGCAATCCCGTGCCAAGGCAAAAGCCCTGCTCGAACGCGTCCGCCTGCCCGACCCGGACGCCGCTTTGCGCGCCTATCCGCACCAGCTTTCCGGCGGCCAGAAGCAACGCGTGGCGATCGCCGCGGCGATTGCGGCCGGTCCGAAACTGCTGATCGCCGATGAGGCGACCAGCGCGCTCGACACCATCGTGCAGGCCGAGATCGTCGCGCTGATCCGGCAATTGGTGGCCGAGGACGGCATGACGCTGCTGTTCGTCAGCCACGACATCGCGCTAGCCGCCGAGCTGGCCGAGCGCATCGCCGTGTTCCGGCACGGCGAGCTGGTCGAGCTCGGCACGACGGCGCAGATCGTCGCTAGTCCGCGCCACGCCTACACAAGAGCGCTGCTTAACGCCCATCTCGGCCTCGACGCCGAACCGCTGCTGCAGCAGTCAGGAGCGTCGCGGTGAGCAGTCCATTGCTGGCTGTTTCCGGCCTGACCAAACGATATCGTCGCGGCGGCAAGGCAATAGCCGCCGTCCATGATGTCTCCTTTCATATCGAGGCCGGCGAGACGCTGGCGCTGGCCGGCCCTTCCGGCAGCGGCAAGTCGACGGTCGCGCGGCTGCTGCTGCGGCTGATCGAACCGGACGCCGGCCGCATCGAGTTCGAAGGTGGCGATTTCCTGTCCCTGAACGATACTGCGTTGCGCGCCCGGCGCGCGCGCGTGCAAATGGTCTTCCAGGACCCGCTCGCCGCCTTCAATCCGCGCGCCAGCGTGGCGCGTGTGCTTGACGATCCCTTGCGCATCCATGGCATCGCAGCCCGATCAGAACGCCCGCGCCGCATCGCCGCTCTGCTCGAGCGCGTCGGCCTGAGCGCTGATCTCGCCGCTCGTGCCATCCACGAGATCTCGGGCGGCCAGCGCCAGCGCATCGCGATCGCTCGCGCCATCGCCCCAAACCCGTCGCTGATCATCCTCGACGAGGCGGTGTCCGCGCTCGACGTATCGGTGCGCCGGCAGATCCTGCAATTGCTGCTCGATCTGCAACGCGAGCAACGGATCGCCTATTTGTTCATTTCGCATGATCTCGGCGTCATCAGCGCCATCGCCCATCGTGTCGTCATTCTCGATGCCGGCCGCGTCGCCGAAAGCGGCAACGCCCGCGCGGTCATCGGTACCCCGCAGTCGACGATCGGCAAGGCGCTGGTGGCGGCAGCGCCAAAACTGAACAGGACCAGCACGCAGGGCGCAGCGGACCGTCAGTAACCCAGCGCGCAACCATCCTTGCGCGGATCGGACGCGCCGGTAAGCGTACCCTTGTCCCAGTCGATCAGCACCAGCTGGCCGCCGCCATGCGGCTCGGTTGGGACGGACACGTCGTGACCTCGCTCGCGCAGGCCGGCGATCGCCTCGGCCGGAACGCCACGCTCGGCCTCCACAGTGTTCTGTCGGTAAAACACGCGTGGCGCATCCAGCGCCTCCTGCGGGTCCATGCCGAAGTCGATCATGTTGGTGAGCAAATGGACATGGCCGAACGGCTGGTAGCCGCCGCCCATCACGCCAAACGGCATGACTGCCCTGCCCTTGGCTGTCACCATGCCCGGCATGATGGTGTGCATCGGGCGTTTTCCCGGTGCGATGCGGTTTGGGTGGTCCGCCGCCAGGCGGAAGCTGCTGCCGCGATTCTGCAGGACGACGCCGGTCCTGGGGCCGACCACGCCGCTGCCGAACGAACCAAAGGTCGAGTTGATGAAGCTGACCGCATTACGGTCGCGGTCGACCACCGAGATGTAGACGGTATCGCTGGGCTGAAGCTCCAGGCGTGGCAGATGCGTCATTGCGCGCGCCGGATCGATCTCGGCGCGAAGCTGGTCGGCATGGGATCTGGACAACAACTGCTGCACGGGGACATGGACCTGGTTCTGGTCGCCGATGAAATTGTCGCGGTCTTGATAGGCAAGCCGCCCCGCCTCGATCTCGAGATGAAAGCGCTCGGCGCCGTTCGGTTCCAGCGAACCGAGCGAGAAGCCCGACAGCACATTCAGCATGATCAGTGCCGTCAGCCCCTGGTTGTTCGGCGGCATCTGATGAATGTCGTAGCCCCGGTAGGATGTGCCGACGGGCCTGACATAGTCGCCCTTCGTCGCCGAAAAATCCTCGAGCGCATGCAGCCCGCCAAGCGCGCGCAGACGCGACACCATGTCGTCGGCGACTTCGCCTTCATAGAAGCCGGCACGGCCACGGCGCGAGACGATGCGCAGGGTCTCGGCCAGTTGCGGCTGCCGGTGCAGCTCGCCGGCCAGCGGCGCCTTTCCATCCGGCAAAAATATCCGCGCGGCATGTTCGTCGGCGGCCAGCAAGGCAGCACTTTCAGCCCAGTCGAAGGCCACGCGGTCTTGGACGACATAACCCTGTTCGGCGTAACGTATGGCCGGTGCGAGCGCGGCGTCGATGCCCTTTCTGCCATGATCATCGAGCAGCCGGCACCACGCGTCGACGGCGCCCGGCACGGTGACCGCGTGCGGACCGGACTCAGGCAGTTCGTCGAGCCCCTTGTCCAGATACCACTGCGCCTCTGCTGCCGCAGGTGCGCGACCTGAGCCGTTGAAGGCCAGAACCTCGCCTTGACCATTGGGACAGTAGAGGACGAAACAGTCGCCGCCGATACCCGTCGATTGCGGCTCGACGACCGCCTGCACCGCCGCCGCGCACACGGCCGCGTCCATTGCATTGCCGCCGGACCGCAGCATCTCGACCGCCGCCAGCGTCGCCAGCGGGTGCGATGTCGCGGCCATCGCTTCCGTCGCACGAACCGGCGACCGTCCGGGGAGTTGAAAATCACGCATGCAGTTCAATAGCCTCCGACCAACCAGATGTGAACTGGCAACAGCAGCCAAAGGGCTGCGCCACCGAAAGCAGCACGAACGACGGAACGATCACCATGGCAGCGCTCAACCCTCGCAAGCTGCCGATCTCAATCAGCGAATCTGAAACTGTCCGTGGTGTAATCGGGGTAGGCATCCAGACTGTCGAAAAGCTCTGCCAGGTCACGGGTATCCGCCAATATTCCGGACAAGACCAGCGCGGTCGCCACGCCGGCACCAATTCCACCGGCGACATCGTGTTCGACGCTGTCGCCGACACAGACCACGCTGCTGCGGTCCGGGTTGCCCGCCAGCGCCAGCGCGGCGTCGAAGATCGGCGTGTAGGGCTTGCCGATGCGGGTGACGCTGCCGCCGAGGCTCTCGTAGAGATCCGCAAGCTGACCGGCGCCAAAGCGAGGCCCGACCGCCGTCAGCATGATCTTGTCGGGATTGGTGCAGAAGCACGGCACCTGCCGCATCGCTGCCGGCGCAAAAAGCCGGCGATAGTGCTCGATATCGTAATGGTCGCCCTCACTGGCGGCGATCAGCACCAGCTCGGCATCGTCGCCGCCCCCGGTCAACACGAAAGGCAGGCCTTCAATCGCCGAGCGGTCGCCCTCGCGGCTGATCAGCAGGCACTTTGTGTTTGGGCGCAGCTTTCCGGATATCGCCATTTCGTGGAAAGACCGCCACGCGATCTCGCCGGAAGAGACAAATTGATCCCAGCTTCCTGGTTCGAAGCCGAGCTTCAGCAGGCGGGCCTCATTGGGCCGCGCCCGCCTGCCGGAATTCGAGACCAGCACGATCGTCCTGCCTGCTCGCTTCAGCGCCGACAACGCCTCCACGGCGCCCGGATAGGGGTTCGTGCCATCGTGCAGTACGCCGAACTGATCGAGCAGGAACACCTGATAGCGCTCGACCAGCGCTCCGATGCCGTTGAGATGTTCGACTGGTTTCGTGCTCACAACAGCCCCGCTGCGATTGCGCCCATCAGCGCCAGCCGCGCCGTGCCGGCGGCCGCCTCGTCCGAAAGCGCCGGCAGAAAATCGACACCCAGCTTGCGCTGCCGGATCGCGGTCCAGGCGGCGTTTGCCGCACCGCCGCCGACACTCCTGACCGACGTCAATTTGGGGGCGCCGAGTTCGGCAAGCCGGCGATAGCCGAGCGCCTCGATCGCCGCGATGCCCTCCAACATCGCTTTCAGATAGTCGGCGTCGTCCGCCGGCCGCGGCGTCAGGCGTGGCGGCAGAGCCGGATCGGCCACGGGGAAGCGTTCGCCAACCGCGGGAAGCGGATAGTAATCGAGGCCGGTCTCAGTCATGGGATCCATCGCCGCACTCAACTCGATGATGCGCGCCAGAGAAAAATGCTGCGCCAGCACCTTGCCACCCGAATTCGACGCACCACCGGCCAGATAGGCATCTCCCAGCCGGTGACTGTAGATGCCGAACTGCGGCGCCGAGATCGGCCGGTCGGACAGGATCTTGATGGTCAGCGAGGACCCCAGCGCGGTGACGCCGTCACCAACTGCCGCAGCACCCGTCGCCAGGAACGACGCGCAGCCATCCGTCGTGCCGGCGACCACGGCGACGTCGCGCGCCAGGCCGAACCGGTCCGCGGCGTTCGCGGTGAGCTTTCCCGTGACATCGCCCGGCTTGACGACACCAGGCAGGAATCCCATGCGCATGCCGGTAGCGGCGATCCAGTCCGGCCAGCGCCGCGCCTCGACGTCGTAGCCGGTCTTCAGGGCATTGTTCTCGTCGCTGATATCGAAGCGGCCGGAGAAATTTCCCGCGATCCAGTCGGCCTGATGCAGCACCGCGGCGACGCCGGGCTGGCGCTGGAATGACAGCGCCTTGGCGAGACCGGACGTCGCCCCACGTGCTGCGCTCGCGGCCGGTGCCTCGCGCGCGATCACCGCCAGAATGGCGTCGTCGTCGACCTTGTCGTTGTACATCAACGGCTCGGCCGGCGGCCGCCCGGCGCCGTCGACCGGCAGCAGCGTGCCGGAAGTGCCGTCGACGGCGATCGACCGGACCGCCGCACGATCGATGCTCGAAAGCAGTTCCGTCAGCGCAGCGCCGACCGCTGACCACCATACCGACGGGTCGCGGGCATTCTGGCCAAATCTGTCGAGTGGAACGGCGGAACGCGCGGCAATCGAAAAGTCCGGCCGCATGGCGACGGCGCGGGCGCCCGATGTGCCGATGTCGATTCCGATCGAAAGCGGGCCGGTTGACAACGCCATGTCAGCTGCCGGCCGCATTGAGTTTCTGGCGATACTGCTCGGCGTCCCAGTTGATCAGTTCGTCGTTCTCGGCGGCGGTCAGATAGTTCAGCTTGGCCGCGACGTCGACCCGCGCCGTCACGTCGGCGAGGCAGCGTTGCATGGCGTTGGCGCCGGCACTGGCCTCGCCGCGCATCAGCACGCCAAGCCCGGGAAACAGGATCGCCACCGGTGCCGTGCCGCACCGTTCGGTGACACGCATCACGTCCTCACCGGGCCTCGCCACGACCGAACCCTGGCCGAGAAAGATGACGTGATCGGGATAGAGGCTGCCTCCTGACGCCATGCGGCAGCTTTCAGGATCGATCGCGACGGCATGCGCTTCGCCATCCGCCGGCAGCCTGTAGCCGCTGCGTGCGATGAGCGTCGTCAATGCGACAACGTTGGGCTCCGCCACCTTACGGGGCGGCCGCGCCAGAAGTCGTGTGACGCGACGCAGCAGCGCATCGGCGCCGGCGACGGTCTCGGCTGCGACGACCAGGCCATGGTTGGCAAGGATCAGCACATCGACCCCGGGCCGAAGGCGCTCGGCAATGCCCTGGGCAAGCGGCAGGCCGGGCCGGCGATACGGAACATACGCCCATTCGAGGCCATCCAGGCGGTTGGCGACTTGAGCCTCGCAGTCGGCCTGCACGGCAAGCGAAATGGTATCGACGCAGTGGACATGCAGAACGACGCGCTGCGGCATCAGCGCGTGAACCGTGGTCTCGATCGAAGGACGCAGCTTGCGGGCGTTGAGCGCCTCGATGGCGAAACCCTGTGGCTGATCGGCGGCCGGGTCGCGCTGTTCGACAGCCCTAATCAGCGGCGGGATCGCCACCGGGACCATGATGTCCTCGGCGAGCGCGTCCTTCAACCAGGTGCCGGAAGCCTTGATCCAGAGCGTGTCGCCGTCTTTCAGCGACGTGTTGCCGCCCGCGGCCTGGGTCAAGTGCGGGTCGCGCCCGATGCTGGCCGAAAGCGACCGCAAAGCGCCCAACTCCTGCGCATCCGCATTGATTGCCATCGAAACTCCTTCACAAACCGGCCGCCTAGCCACGGCTTTGGATCCCGGTAGCCGGGACAGCGAGTGACGCTGGTATCGCAGCGGCGAGTAAGTTACGTCAATAGTGATCTTATCCCACCAAATCAAGCTTGCAATCTGATCTGCGTTGAGTAAGTTGCACCAATTGCCGTGGCAAGATGGCATTTCGGGAGGGTATCCGTTGAGCGACTCCGGCCGCCAGCGTCAGATCGTCGAGCTGTTGCGGGATCGCCCCTTCGCCTCGGTGCGCGAGCTGCAGGAGCGGCTCGGCGTATCGGCTGCGACGGTGCGGCGCGATATCGACAAGATCGACGAGGCCGGCGAAGCACGCAAGGTCTATGGCGGCATCTCGGCGCTCGATGGCGCTGCGCAGGCGGGCGTCGCCTATGCCCGGCCCTACGACGAGAACCGCGATCTCGCGGTCGAGGCCAAGCGGCAGATCGCCGCTCTCGCGGCGACCATGGTGCGCGATGGCGACGCCGTCATCGTGCATGGCGGTTCGACCTGCTTCCATCTCGGCGTCAAGCTCGCTGACCGCAACATCCGGCTCTATACCAACTCGATGCCGCTCATCGCCTATTTGAGCGACCACGGCCATTGCAGCCTGACCGTTGCCGGCGGCGAACTGCATCGCGAGCCTGGCATCATCCATTCGCTCACCCAGACGGTGCCGTTCTACGCATCGAAGTTCTTTCTTGGCTCGCAGGGCATCGGCCCGGAGGGCGTGCTGGAATCGCATCCGCTGCTGGTCCGCTCCATCGCCGAGCTCAGCCTATGCGCCGACCAGATCGTGGTGCTGGCCGACAGCCGCAAACTGTCGATCCATGCGCGCAACGTCGCGCTGCCCTTGTCGCGCATCGGCACGCTGGTGACCGATGACGGCCTTTCCGATGCCGACGCACGCATGCTCGAAAACGCCGGCGTCATGGTGCGGATCGCCTCTGCCTCGGGAGCCGTCCAGTGAAGGTGGCTGTCCTCGACTTCGGCAAGACCAACTCGAAGCTGTTCGTATTCGGTCAGGACGGGCAGATTCTAGGTGAGCGCCGGACCCAGCCGAACTGGACGCGCGAAGGCGGCTTCAGTGTGCTCGACGAAGCAGCGCTTCACGATTGGGCGGCTCGCGCCGTCGGCGAAGCGGTCGACGTCCATGGCATAGAGGGCTTAATGGTTTCGGGCCATGGCTGCACCTTTGCCCTGGTCGACGATGCGGCGCTGACGCATCCGATACTCGACTACGAGCAGGAGCCGCCGGCCGAGATTGCCGCGCAGATCGATCGCCGCATTCCGGATTTCGCCGAGACCTTCTCGCCGCGCCTGCCGCTCGGCTTCAACTATGGTCGCCACATGCTGTGGCTGAAGACGGTGCAACCAAGCGTATTCGCCGCCGCCAAATCGATCCTCGGTTATCCCCAATACTGGAGCTGGCGCTTTGGCGGCCGGGCGGTCTCGGAGGTGTCCTATCTCGGCTGCCACTCGCATCTGTGGGCGCCGCGCAAGCGCGATTTCTCCACGCTGGTCGACGCCGAGGGATGGCGCGGCCAGATGCCCGCCTTCGAGCGTGCCGGCGCGGTCATCGGCGAGCAGCGCTTCGGCGGGGCGACACGGCCGATCGCCATTCACAACGGTGTCCATGACAGCAATGCCGCGCTCCATGCCTATCGCCGGCAGGCGCTTGGTCCGGTCACCGTCGTCTCGACCGGCACCTGGGTTGTGGTGCTCAATCCGGACTGCCCGCTCGACGCGCTCGATCGCGACCGCGACATGTTGGTCAATGTCGATGTCGATGGCGGCCGGGTGCCGACCATCCGCTTCATGGGCGGCCGTGAATTCGCAACGATCAGCGCCGGTTGGCAGGGCGCGATCGCCCCCTCAGCCGTACAGCAGGTGATCGACGCCGGCATCATGGCGCTGCCGAGCTTCGCGCCAGGCGGGCCGATGCCTGGCCATCGCGGCGAACTGGTCGGGCGCGCACCCAACGCGGAGGAGTGCGCGGCCGTGGCGCTGCTCTATGTCGCGCTGATGGTCGATCTGTGTCTCGACCTGATCCATTCGAACGACACGGTGATCGTCGATGGCGGGCTGAACAGTGGCGGACTGGTCGCCAGCCTGCTGGCGCAGCTGCGTCCCGGCCAGGCCTTCATGCAGGGCGCCACGCTGGAGGGCAGCGCCACCGGAGCAGCGGCTCTGGCCTTCGAGAGTGTTGGACGCGAATTTGCCGCCGAGGCGCCGGAGCCGGTACGCGCCTCGAGCTTCACCGAGCTTGCCTTCTATCGCGATAGCTGGCGCGGTCTCGCCGCCGACCGAGGCGTCGCTGATGCCGCAGCGGGAGGCGCGCGATGACCGCCGCTGCCCGGATCGAAACCGTGCGCCAGCCGGTGCTGGAGATGCGGCACATCTCCAAGACGTTCGGCCCGATTCGCGCCTTGCAGGACGTATCGCTGACCGTCCACGCCGGTGAACTGCACGCGCTGATGGGCGAAAACGGCGCCGGCAAGTCGACGCTGATGAAGGTGCTGTCCGGCGCCTATTGGCCTGATGCCGGCGGCGAGATTCTGATCGACGGCACACCGGTCGCGACCGGCGACCCGATCAAGGCACGCGCCAACGGCATTGCCGTCATCTATCAGGAGCTGTCGCTGGCGCCCAACCTGACGGTCGCGCAGAACATCTTCCTCGGCAACGAGCCGAGACGGTTCGGCATCGTCGACCGCGACCAGTGCAATCGCCGCGCCAAGGAGATCATCGCACGGCTCGGCGTTTCCTTCTCGGCGCGCGCCTCGGTCTCCAGCCTGTCGCTTGGCGAACGCCAGATGGTCGAAATCGCCCGCGCGCTGTCGACCAGCGCGCGCATCATCGTCATGGACGAGCCGACCACCTCGCTGACCTCGCGTGAGACCGACAGGCTGTTCGAGGTGATTGCGACGCTGAAGGCGCAGGGCATCGCCATCATCTACATCAGCCACCGCATGGAGGAGGTCTACCAGCTTGCCGACCGCGTCAGCGTGCTGCGCGACAGCGGCTATGTCGGCACGCTCGAACGCGCCGATCTGAACGCCTCGCGCCTCGTCTCGATGATGGTTGGCCGTGACCTGTCCGCCTTCTACAAGAAGGATCACCGCCCGCCGGACAGCAAGCGCGCGATCGCAATGTCGGTGCGCGACATGTCGGACGGCAATCTCCTGAAAGGCTGCTCCTTCGACCTGCACAAGGGCGAAGTCTTGGCGCTGGCGGGCCTGGTCGGCTCCGGCCGCACCGAACTCGCGCGGCTGATCTTCGGCGCCGACAGGCACACATCAGGCACGCTGGAACTCGACGGCAATCCGATAGCCATCGGCTCGCCGCGCGAGGCGCTGGATGCCGGCATCGCCTATCTTACCGAAGACCGCAAGGAACTCGGCCTGTTCCTCGACATGTCGATTTCCGACAATATCAGCATGGGCGTGCTCGCCAGGGACGCGCAGGCCGGCGGCCTGCGCGACTTCGCCACGGCCGAAAGGCGCGCTGCCAAGGCCGTTTCCGACCTCTCCATCCGCAGCAGGTCGGTGCAGGCCAATGCCGGCTCGCTGTCGGGCGGCAACCAGCAGAAGGTGCTGCTCGCCCGCCTGCTCGAAACCGAGCCGCGGGTCCTCATCCTCGACGAACCGACCCGCGGCGTCGATGTCGGGGCGAAGTCGGAAATCTACCGGCTGATCGATGATCTTGCCAAAAAGGGCATCGCCATCCTGATGATCTCCAGCGAACTGCCGGAGGTGATCGGCGTCGCCGACCGCGTGCTGGTGATGCGCGACGGCATTATCGCTGGCGAGGTGACCGCATCCGAAGGCCAGCCGCTCAGTCAGGAGGCAATCATGGAACTCGCAACGGGAGCGGCCAAGGGATGACCGACAAGAGCGGCCTGGACATGACCGACAAGGCAACCGGGATGAGTGCGGGTGACCAGGCGGTCGGCAGGAGCCGGCGGCTGCGCACCGCCTTCGCCGCCCTTGGCATGCTGCCGGTCCTGATCCTTTTGGCGGCCGGCTTCCAGATCATGAACCCGCGCTTCCTCACCGAGACCAACCTGTTGATCGTCACCCAGCAGTCGTCGATCAACATCGTGCTCGCGGCCGGCATGACCTTCGTCATCCTGACCGGCGGCATCGACCTGTCCGTCGGCTCCATCCTTGCCGCCTCGGCGATGGTGGCGGTGATGGTGTCGCTGGTGCCAGAGTGGGGCATGCTCGGCGTGCCGGCGGCCATTCTGGTCGGCCTCGGCTTCGGCGTCATCAACGGGCTGCTCGTCGCCTATATCAAGCTGCCGCCCTTCATCGTCACGCTGGGTTCGCTGACCGCCGTGCGCGGCGTCGCCCGCCTGCTCGGCCAGGACACCACGGTGTTCAACTCGGACCTGCCGTTCGACTTCATTGGCAACGGGTCGCTGTTCGGCATCCCCTGGCTGGTCATCATCGCTCTGTCGGTCGTGGTGCTGTCCTGGCTGGTGCTCAAGCGCACCGTGCTCGGCACCTGGATCTATGCCGTCGGCGGCAATGCCGAGGCTGCCCGCCTCACCGGCATCAAGGTGCCCCTGGTGCTGCTCTTCGTCTATGGCGCTTCAGGCCTTCTCGCCGGCCTTGGCGGCGCCATGTCGGCGGCCCGGCTCTATGCGGCCAACGGGCTGCAGCTTGGGCAGTCCTACGAACTCGACGCCATTGCCGCAGTCATTCTCGGCGGCACCAGCTTCGTCGGCGGCGTCGGCTCGATCTGGGGCACGCTGATCGGCGGCCTGATCATAGCGGTGCTCTCCAACGGGCTCATCCTGGCCGGCGTCTCGGACATCTGGCAGTACATCATCAAGGGATTGGTCATCATCGTGGCGGTCGCCCTCGACCGCTACAGGCTCCAGGCGGGAGCAAGAACGTGATTGACCTAGTCGCCGGCGTCATCGACCCGGTTCATGTGTAACGCACCGTGAGAGGCGCGGGGCATCAGGAGGAAAACAATGAAGACCATCGCTAAACTGCTCTGCGGCGTTGCCCTCGCGGCCGTCGCCGTCGCACCGGCCTCGGCCAAGGACCTGAACAAGGTCGGCATCTCGGTCGGCCTGCTCGGCAACCCGTTCTTCGTCGCCACCATCAAGGGCATCGAGGACGCCGCCAGGAAGATCAACCCGAACGTCGAGGTGACGTCGGTGTCGGCCGACTACGACCTTAACAAGCAGGTCTCGCAGGTCGACTCGTTCATCGCCGCTGGCGTCGACGTGATCATGCTCAACGCCGTCGACGCCAAGGCGATCGCGCCGGCGGTGAAGAAGGCGCAGGCGGCCGGCATCGTGGTTGCCGCATTCGACGTTTCGGCGCCGGGCGCCGACGTCACCGTGATGACCAACAACGTCAAGGCCGGCGAAGCGGCCTGCCAGTATCTGGTCGACCACACCGGCGGCAAGGGTGACTATGTCATACTGAACGGGCCGGCATCATCGTCGATCCTGGAGCGGGTGAAGGGCTGCAAGGACGTGCTGGCAAAACACCCGGACATCAAGATCCTCTCCGACGACCAGAATGCCGAAGGCTCGCGCGACGGCGGCCTGAAGGTGTTCCAGTCGCTGCTGACCCGCTTCGACAAGATCGACGCGGTGTTCGCCATCAACGACCCGACGGCGATCGGCGCCCAGCTTGCGGCCAAGCAGCTCAACCGCTCGGAGTTCATCTTCACCGCGGTCGACGGCGCGCCCGACATCGAGAAGGAACTCTCTTCCGGCACCTCGATGATCAAGGCCTCGGCCTCGCAGGATCCTTACGTCATGGCCGGCCAATCGCTGCAGATGGCAGCTGAAGTGCTCGCCGGCAAAAAGCCGGCTGAGGCCACGGTGCTGCTCGACCCGCAGCTGATCACGGCAGAGAACCTGAAGGACTATAAGGGCTGGACCGCGGCCCGCTAGCTAAAGCCTCCCAAGGCTGGTGGGGGGGGGGGGGGGGGCCCCCCCCCCATTTTTTTGTGTGGAGGGTTTTTTGTAGTCCGGGGGGCGAGCTGGGGGGGGGGCGGGGGGGGCGGCGCGGGCGCCCGGGGG
>NZ_JBVVQE010000112.1:0-12785 GCF_055811435.1 Mesorhizobium sp. WSM4837 | reverse complement strand
CCCCCCGCCCCCCCCCCCCCCCCGCCCCCCCCCCCCCCCCCCCCCCCCCCCCCCCCCCCCCCCCCCCCCCCCCCCCCGCTTCAGTTGTCGGGGGTCCGACTGATCAGATCGCCTGACCACCCGAAACCTCGATCCGCTGTGCCGTAACCCAACGGTTATCCTCGCCCAGAAGGCTTGCCACCATTGGCCCGATGTCATCGGGCAGCCCTACGCGGCCAAGCGCGGTCATCCCTGCGAACTGCGCGTTGACTTCGGCATTGTCGCGCACCAGCCCGCCACCGAAATCGGTCTCGATCGCTCCGGGCGCGACCGTGTTCACTGTGATCCCGCGTGCACCCAACTCTTTCGCCATATAGACGGTCAAGATTTCGACCGCCCCCTTGGCGGCCGCATAGGCCGAGAAGCCCGGATAGGACACGCGGGTCAGGCCCGAAGAAAAGTTCACGGTCCGCCCGCCATCTGCGATGAGCGGCAGAAGCGCCTGAACGAGGAAGAAGACGCCCTTCACATGGACGTCGAACAGACCGTCGAACTGCGCCTCGGTCGTATCGCCGATCATGGCGAATTCGCCGTGGCCGGCATTGTTGATCAGGTAATCGAAGCTGTCGCGGCCCCAGGTCTCTTTCAGCGCCGCGCGCAGGGTCTCGGCAAAGGCCGCGAAGCTGGCGACCACGCCGAGATCGAGCTGCAGAGCAACCGCCTTACGGCCCAGGGCTTCGATCTCGGCCACAACCTCGCGGGCCTGAGATGCGTTGCCGCGATAGGTGACGATAACGTCGCGGCCATGCCGCGCGATGCTGACAGCGATGTTGCGGCCGAGGCCGCGGTTGGCGCCGGTGACGAGTGCGATCTTGGTCATGCGGGAAGTCCTTTCATCCGAAGTGATGGGGACAACATGCGGCAAGAGCGTCTCCAGTTGTTGCCGATTCCTCGCGTAGTCTTGCCTGTTCCTGCAAATCTGGACTGGCCTTGCCACACCGGATTTGCCAGAATGTTCGATTTCTTGCCTGATCCTTCTTCAGGTCTTGCCTGAAGCGCCACCACCCTTCATCTTGCTCATATGAGCCGAACGCTTCTCGACCTTGTGCGCAGCTTTGCCGACGCTCATGCCGACCGTTTCGGGGCAGCGTCGACGCCTATTCCCTGCCTGACCGCGATCCGCGCCACGCAGCCCGGCGAATTGCAGGTGGCTGTCAATCGGCCGCTGGTGGCCATGCTGTTACAAGGTGCCAAGCGGGTCACGATAGGGGCCGAGACATTGGAATTCGGTCCGGGCGAGTCGCTGCTGATCTCGGCCGATGTGCCCACGGTTAGCCAGATCACGCAGGCAACCCTCCGCGCGCCCTATTATTCGCTGGTGCTGGAACTCGACCCCGTCCTTATGCGGGAACTCGCGGTCGAGATAGCGGCGGTCCCGGGCGATCCGCGCAAGCCTGTCCGAGTGGAGCCGACCGACGCAGATGTCGCCGATGTGGCGCTGCGTCTGATGCGGCTTCTGGACCGTCCCTTTGCCCTCCCGGTCCTGCAAGGGCCGTTGCTGCGCGAGATTCATTTCTGGCTTCTGGCGGGACAGCACGGATCGGCCCTCCGCAGCCTCGGCGGGGCCGATGGCCATGCACAACGCATCGCCCGTGCGGTCGCCATGATCCGCGAAAGCTATGCACGGCCGATCCGCATCGAGGAACTGGCCGAGGCCGCGGGGATGAGCACCTCGTCCTTCCACCAGCATTTCCGCCAGACCACCACGCTGTCTCCCTTGCAATTCCAGAAGCAGTTGCGCCTGATCGAGGCTCGGCGCCAGATGCTGGCCGATGGCACGAGCGTGAGTTCGGCGGCATATGCGGTGGGCTATGAGAGCGTGCCTCAGTTCACCCGCGAATATGGCCGTCTGTTCGGCAAACCACCGGCCCGCGACATACGGCGGGCACAGATGGCTGCGTAGTCTGACTCTGCTTCAGAAGAAAGCGAGAGTCCGCTGTGGGTCACATCCAGACCACCCTTTGAGCGCTGCGTACGTCCGCTTCTGCACCTCGATGGCCGAAAACTGACAGTCCGCAGTCGGCCCCCAAGCCCTTTCTTGGATACCCGTTTCCCTCTCGGCCGATGATAGCCGGAAGGAGATACACGATTGGACATTCTCAATATGATCCTGTGCTGCAGGAGCGACGGGCTTGGAATGCTGGGAGCGCTGAAGCCTCGGCAGATATGGACGATCCGGTTTTTCTTGGATCGGGAGGCCCGATTGCGCGATCGAGCGTTGTTCGACCTCGCGATCGACAGCAAGTTGCGCGGCTGCGATCTCGTGAAAATCAAGATCGGCACCCTAGTGGTCGGTCACGAGATTCGGACGCGTGCGATGGTGATGGCTGACGCGCGGTCGAGCCTGCTTGCTTGGCTGGAAAGGCGAGGCGGAAGCGTCGACGATTATGCCTTCCCGAGCAGAATTGACCATTCGGCCCACATCAGTAGGAGGCAGTATGCCCGTCTGGTCGATGAATGGGTCGGAGCGATCGGTCTGCGTCCCGAGGAATACGGCACGCATTCGCTTCGCCGCACCAAGGCATCGATCATCTACAAGGCTACCGGCAATCTCCGAGCGGTGCAGATACTCCTTGGTCACACCAAGATCGAAAACACCGTAAGATATCTTGGAGTGGACATGGAAGACGCGCTCGCTCTTGCAGAGGGAACTGAGATCTGACCGCAGGACGGCGGCCACTGGCTCTGCTACCGGGCTGCCGCTCGTAATCTTGGCAGCAACTTGTCACCCCAACGTCGCCTTGCCGCTCACGCCAAATTCTGTCGAGCGGCAGGGCGACGATGTCGGACATTGAGATCAGCATTGCCGCTTCCTGAAAGCCGACATCCCAAGAACCTCGCTGAGGGTCGTGGTTGCGCCATTTCTTGACATTCCGAGCGCTTCTGCGAACCGGACCTTCGCGCCAAGCCCCGGAATCGATCCCTTGCGGATTTTCCCTCGAAGAAGCCGAAAGGCAAGCACTCGTCGCAAGTCAGCGGGGGAAAGAACAGTTCCTAATCCGACATTTTCGCCACCTCAACCAATATTGGCAATTTGCAGCGCATCGACACGGAGAGTCTTGCTGCGTCGTGTAAAATGGCTGCGTTGCTTCCGCTGCTTCGTGGGGACGGGGGCGCCCGGTTCCGTTGACCGGCCTGCGATTGGTCTGCAGCGCGATCAACTTGGCAATCGCGCCCAGCGCTCCGTGATCCGTATCATCGAACCGGAGGTGGTGCAGATGACACGGTTTGTCCCTAATTTTCAGGACACGAAGCGCCCGCGATCGGCAGTGGTACCAATGACGTATTCGGGCTATGCTTAACGCTGTGTCTGGGACCATTCCGATGAAGGAACTGGGTGTGCCGGGCTCGCTCATCGAGCTCGAGCAGAAGGTTGCGCTCCTCACCCAGGAGTTGGACGAGACTCGCGAGCAACAGGCAGCCGCTGCCGACGTCCTGAGGGTGATCAGCCGTTCGGCTTTTGACCTCGACGCGGTGCTCACTGCTTTGACGCAGACGGCCATCCGCCTGTGTGAGGCATCGCGCGGCGTCATATGGCTGAGCCGCAACGGGCAGCTATTCTTAGCAGCGCACGTCAATTATCCGGACGAATGGGTCGCCTATGTGCGAGCCAATCCGATCACGCCCGCAGCGGACGCAGTTACCACCTCGGGCCGTGCCGCGTTTGCTGGCGAGGTGTTCAACATTGAGGATGTGCAGAGCGACTCGCGCTGCAGCTCGCTTGCTGGCCATAAGCTCGCCGACTATGGTGCCGCGCTCGCAGTCCCGCTGAAGCGAGATGGCGAGGTGGTCGGTGTGATTTCGCTGTCGCGAACCGAAGCGCGACTCTTCAGCGACCGCCAGATTGCGGTCGTGCAGACATTCGCCGACCAAGCCGTTATCGCTATGGAGAACGTACGTCTCGTCACCAGCCTCGACGCCAGGAACCGCGAGGCGGCCGAAGCGTTCAGACAGCAGACCGCCACCGCCGATGTGCTCAGGGTCATCAGCCGGTCAGCATTCGACCTCCAGACCGTTCTCGATACCTTGACAGAGTCTGCAGCCCGTCTCTGTCAAGCGGACATGTCCGGCATCTGCCGTAGCGAAGGCCCCGGCTTCTACTATGCCAGCAGCTTCGGATTTCCGCCCGACTGGCTCGTCTACAACAAGGACCGTCGGCTCGACACGGGGCGTGGCTCGATTGTCGGCCGTGTGCTCCTCGACGGGGCCCTGGTGCAGGTCGCCGACGTACTCGCCGATCCGGATTATACCTATTTCGAACCGCAGGCGAAGGCCGGCTACCGAACACTGCTCGGCGTCCCCTTGATGCGCGAAGGCAAGGCGATCGGCGTGCTGGTGCTCGCCCGCCGGACGGTAGCGCCCTTCACCGACAAGCAGATCGAGCTCCTCGGAACCTTCGCAGACCAGGCCGTCATCGCCATCGAAAATGTGCGCCTGTTCGAAGAGGTCGAGGCACGCACGCGCGATCTCGGCGAAGCGCTTGAGCAGCAGACTGCGACCAGCGAGGTGCTGGGCGTCATCGCCGCTTCACCCACCGACATCCAACCCGTCCTGAAGACGGTCGTGGAAAACGCAGCAAGGCTCTGCGCGGCCTATGACGCCGCGGTTCTGCTGAAGGAGCAGGATTCGCTGGTCATCGCCGCGCATTTCGGCCCGATCCCGATCGACTTTACGAAATTTCCACTCAGACGCGATTGGGTGGCCGGTCGGTCGGTTGTCGATGCCAGGACTATCCAGGTGCCCGATCTCATGTCGGCAGGCGACGAGTTCGCGGCGGGGCGCGCAATGGCTGAGCGGCTCGGCCATCGCACCATACTGGGGACTCCCCTTCTGCGCGACGGAGAGGCCATCGGAACGATCCTGCTGCGCCGGACCGAGGTCGCACCCTTTACTGCGAAGCAGGTCAACCTGGTCGAAACCTTCGCCGACCAGGCTGTCATTGCTATCCAGAACGTCAGGCTATTCGAAGAGGTGCAGGCGCGGAACCGTGCGCTAACAGCGTCGCTGGAGCAGCAGACGGCGACCAACGACATTCTCAGCGTCATCTCGAGTTCGCCGACCGACGTACAACCAGTGTTCGACATGATCGCCGAGGCGTCGGCGCGGCTGTGCGAGGCGGAGTTTTCAGCAGTCTTTAGATACGACGGCGCGCTCATCCATTTCGTGGCTCAACATGGGCTCTCTCCGGCTGGTTATCAGGCGATGAGCGGCGCCTATCCCCTTTCGCCTGGCCGCTCTGGGGCTACGGCCCGCGCGGTACTGAGTGGCAATGTCGAGCAGATACCCGACGTGTATGAGGATCCCGACTACGCGCTTGGCGATGTGGTGACGGCTGTCACCGCTCGCAGCATCGCCGCAGTGCCTATGTTGAAGAACGGCCAAGCGATCGGCGCGATTGCGGTTGCGGGATCGGAGCCAGGACTCTTTCCGGCCCAGCAGATTGCGCTCCTGCAAACCTTCGCAGATCAGGCGGTCATCGCTGTCGAAAACGTGCGCCTGTTTGACGAGGTGCAGGCGCGCACCGCCGAGCTCGGCGAAACCCTGCGGCAGCAGACCGCAATCGCCGACGTGCTGAAGGTCATCAGTCGCTCGACCTTTGACCTCCAGGCGGTGCTTGGCGCTCTTGCCGCGACGGCTACGCGCGTATGCGAAGCCGATATGGGCTCTATCATGCGCCGCGATGGCGAAACCTATCAATTTGCCGCGAATGCAGGATTCCCGCAGGAACTGGTGGACTATGCGAAAGAAAACCCTCTGACGATCGGCCAAGGCAGCGCCACTTCGCGTGCGGTGCTGGACCGGCACACCGTGCACCTGCCGGACGTGCTCGCCGACCCCAGCTACACCTTGACCGACTTTCAGAGCCTCGGCGGCTACCGCTCGTTGCTCGCCGTGCCGCTGGTCCGTGAGGGATCGGCAGTCGGCGTCTTCATCCTGACCCGCTCGACTGTGCGGCCGTTCACTGAAAAGCAGATCGAACTCGTTGAAACGTTTGCCGATCAGGCCGTTATCGCTATCGAGAACGTGCGCCTGTTCGAGGAAGTGCAGAAGCGCACCAGCGAATTGTCGAGCTCCCTGGAGGAACTTCGGGCCGCTCAGGATCGGCTTATCCAAACCGAGAAGCTCGCTTCGCTTGGCCAGCTCACCGCGGGCATCGCGCATGAGATCAAGAACCCGCTCAACTTCGTCAACAATTTCTCTGCCGTCTCCCTGGAACTTGTCGAAGAGCTGCGGCAAGCGCTGGACAGTGCCCCTTTGGACGGACCAATTCGCAAAGAGGTCGACGAACTGACTGGACTGCTCAAGGGCGACCTCGAAAAGATCGTGCAGCACGGCAGGCGAGCCGACTCGATCGTCAAGAACATGCTGCTCCATTCGCGACAAGGATCCGGAGAGCACCGGCCGACCAGCATCAACGCCATCGTCGAGGAGAGCCTCAATCTCGCTTATCATGGGGCCCGCGCCGAACGGAGGGATTTCAACATCACAGTCGAGAAGTCCCTCGATCCCGACGCCGGCGATGTCGACTTATATCCTCAGGAGATCACGCGCGTGCTGCTCAACCTGATCTCCAATAGCTTTCATGCGACAACGCATCGCGGCCAGGGCGATGGCAACGCCTATTCGCCGGTGCTGTGCGCCTCGACGAAGAGCCTTGGCGACAAGGTCGAGATCAGGCTGCGCGACAACGGCACTGGCATCCCGCCGGAGGTGGTCGAGAAGATGTTCAACCCGTTCTTTACCACGAAACCAGCTGGCGAAGGGACTGGGCTCGGCCTGTCGCTCAGCCACGACATCATCGTGAAACAGCACGCGGGCACGCTCGAAGTGGACACAAAGCCGGGCGAGTTCACCGAGTTCCGCATCCTGTTGCCACGCGGCGCTGCATCGGTCGGCAAGAAGGCAGCCGCCCAATGAACCCGCTCATACTGGTGGTCGACGACGAACCAGACGTCGAGGTCCTGTTCCGCCAGCGATTCCGCCGGGACCTGCGTTCTGGCCGCTTCGCTATGGAATTCGCGCTCTCTGCACACGCGGCTCTTCGCGTGATCGGGGAGGTGGAGGGCACGACGTTGATCCTTATTCTCTCCGACATCAACATGCCTGGCATGAGCGGGCTCGAATTCTTACCGAAGGCGAGAGAGGCCCGTCCCGATGTACCGGTGATCATGATCACCGCCTATGGCGACTCCGAGACCAGGCGTACTGCGATGGAGGAAGGCGCCGCGGCGTTTCTGACCAAGCCGATCGACTTCTCCGCTTTGCGAGCGGAAATCGAAACCAGGCTACGGTGGGTCGCGTGACTGCGCACATCCTGGTGGTCGACGACGAGCCGGACCTGGAGGATCTGGTCAGGCAGAAATTCCGCTGTCATATCCGCGACGGCGCGATCAGCTTCATGTTCGCCCGCGATGGTGTGGAGGCCCTGGCGATACTCGATGGAAACCACGACATAGACATGGTGGTGAGCGACATCAACATGCCGCGCATGGACGGCCTTTCGCTCCTGCAACGGCTGCAAGAGGCCGAGGCTCAGCTGTCGACCATCATCGTCTCGGCGTATGGCGACATGACCAACATCCGCACGGCGATGAACCGCGGCGCCTTCGACTTTCTCACCAAACCGATCGACTTTCCCGACCTTGAGGCTACGATCGCCAAGACGCTGCGCCACATCGAGATCCTGCGCGAAGCGCGGCGCCGTCAGGCCGCCGCCGAGCGGGCGCATGCGGCTTTGTCGCGCTACTTCTCTCCTAACCTTGCGGAGCGGCTCGCGGGCGCGCAAGACAGCATCGATCTCGCTGGGCAGCGGCGCGATGTGGCGGCGCTGTTCACCGACATTGCCGACTTCACGATGCTGGCCGAAACGATCGAGCCGAGCGTGCTCGGTGACCTGCTCAACGACTATCTCGCTGGCATGAGCGACATTGTCTTTGGGCATGAGGGGACGTTAGCCAAGATCGTCGGTGACGCGCTTCACGTATTGTTCGGTGCACCCGGCGACCAGCCGGATCATGCGGTACGCGCGATCGCGTGCGCGCTCGACCTCGACGCCTTCTCTCAAGCCTTCCGGGAGACCTGGCACCAACGCGGCATCGCGCTCGGCGTGACACGCATCGGCGTCAATGCAGGGCCTGCAATCGTCGGCAATTTCGGCCGCGGACGTTTCTTCGACTACACCGCCTACGGCGACTCCATCAACATAGCGGCGCGGCTGGAGGCGGCAAACAAGCAGCTCGGCACGCGCATCTGCGTCAGCGAGGCTGCCGCCAAGCAAGTGCCCGATTTTCGCGGCTTGCCGGTCGGAGACCTGGTGCTGAGGGGTAGGTCCGAACCGCTGCGCGCCTTCGAGCCACTCAGGCGGGAGCAATACGACGAGCCAGCAACGGCCGCCTATCTACAGGCATTTGCGAAGCTGGAAACTGGCGATCCGGGCGCGCTTGCCGCGTTCGCCGCTGAAGTCGGACAGTGGCCTGAAGATCATTTGGCCAGTTTCCATCTCAGACGCCTCTTGAACGGCGCGGTGGGCGCCAGGATTTCGATCGATTGAGGCGCCCCGCTTGAAGGTTGGGGGAAGGAAAGGCGGACCCAACATGCTCCCACGTGATCACCTACGTCTTCGTGCGGCGACGCTATCGTTACGGAGACGTCCGAACGCGTCCTATCGGGCTCGCGGGACGCTATCAGCCGAATCAACGACGACTGCTCGTTGATCTCAGAGCCGATCATAAGAATCTCCGTTTCTGGTCATGGGCGCTGCTTGCGGTGAAAGTCGGCTTTCGGGCGACGAAGTCGGCCGATGAAGGGCAGCTCAGGGTCAGGTCACGACGATGCCCACACCAACTTGAATGTCCGCTGTTGAATATTCGCAGCCCGAAGCTGCCAGTCCGCTGCCCGCCCCGCCCCAGTCATCAGCGTGCCGCACAGCGGTCGTGCTGTTCCTTCGAAGCAGTGGCTGCAGGAGGTTCAATACCGGACCTCGCCCGGTCAGGTGCTCATACGAGGCCGGCTTTGCGAAGGCCATCCACGATCAGCTCGAAATCGTTGGGATCCTTGTAGGGCAATACTTTGCGGCGATGTTCCAGTGAATATTGGGGGTTGACGCGAAACACTTCCTGCCACTCGCGACGGGCTTCTTCGAACCGACCCAGATGGCCGTAGCTCGCCGCCAGGAGCACGCGTGAGACGTCGGTGGAAGGGTTACGAACAAGTCGCCGCCTCAGGATCCCAATTGCCTCTTCGTACCTGCGCAACTGGAACATCGCTTGCGCCTGGAAGTGAAGGTACACGTCCGGATAATACGGGTTCAAGGCCATTGCCCTGTCGAAACACCGGAGTGCGTCCTCAGGCTTGCCGGAATAATGCAGTGCGTAACCGAGATTTTCGTGCCCCTCGGCAAGATTTGGCGCAAGAGCGATCAAGCGTTTAGCCGAGCAGATGGCCGCCTCATGCCGTCGCGAATACAATTCGACGATGCCCAGCGCCCAATGTGTGTAAGGATATCGATCGTCGAGCGCCACTGCCCGTGCCGCGAACATTTCCGCTTGTGCCATTGCGTTCGACCACGACGAGCTCCACTGGTTTGCATAGTCCAGTATGTTTGCGAACGCGAGGAACGCGTAGGCGGGAGCGAATTTCGGGTCGAATTCGACGGCGCGCTGCAACAGCTCCCGGCCCTTGATGTTTTCCGCTTTCGTGAACCGCCATAGCTGCTCTCGGCCATGAAGAAAGCAGTCATGTGCGTCCAGGTTGCCGGTTTGCTCGGTCGCGAGCCGCTGCTGGTCGCCCTTTGTCAGGTTGAGCGCCAGCGCGTCGACAATTTGCTGCGTAACGTCGTCCTGTACGGCAAAGATATCGGTCAGGTTGCGATCGAAGCGCTCCGCCCACAGATGTCCGCCTGTGGTCGCGTCAATAAGCTGCGCGGTGATACGTACCCTGTTGCCGGATTTGCGGACGCTGCCCTCCAGCACGTAATGCACGCCGAGGTTCCGGCCCACCTTCTGAACGTTCACGTTCCTGCCCTTGAAAGTGAAGGACGAATTGCGAGCGATCACAAACAGCTGCGACAGCTTTGAGAGAGCTGTGATGATGTCTTCGGAGATTCCGTCGGCGAAATATTCCTGCTCGGTATCACCGCTCATGTTGGCAAAGGGCAGCACGGCGATCGATAACTGAGGCGGTGCCGCTGTCGAAAGCAGAGCTTCCGAAAGTTCGGGCGTCACAGGCGCCTTTGCGTGAGCCGCGGTGCCGACTCGGAGTGAATAAACCCGGATCGGTTCGGCAATATTCTTGAGCTGGGTGTCGCCGAGATCATTGACCGAAACGTCTAGTCTCGTCTTGACTTGCCTATAGGCGTCTTCGGACAGGCAGATGGTGCCGGGCAGCGACACCCTCCAGACGCGAGGCAATGTTGACGCCGTCGCCCATCAGGTCGCCGTCGCTTTCTTCGACCACGTCGCCCAAATGTATCCCAATCCGAAACTCGATGCGGCGGTCCTCGGGCACGCCGGCGTTGCGCTCGACCATGCCATTCTGCACTTCTATGGCGCAGCGCACGGCATCTACCACGCTGCGGAATTCAACCAACGCACCATCGCCTGTGCGCTTGACCATACGACCGTTGTACACGGCGATGGTCGGGTCGATCAGGTCGCTTCGAAGTGCCCGCAACCGGGCCAAAGTACGATCTTCATCCGTGCTCGCCAGCCGGCTGTACCCGACCACATCAGCGGCAAGGATCGCGGCTAGCTTGCGGCTCTCGCTCACGGGCCAATCTCCTCGTATCCACAATAACACGAAGAGGCAGGGAAACATGAAAGTTCGCTGTCCCCAGAGCGGTATCCCGCACTCGCTAGAATTCTACACCCTACGCCGAAGTAAGGGGTCATCCGGCGCGGCTGCCTGGCAAGGGACGGCCATCAACGCCCCCCTCAATGCCTCTTGAAATACTGCACCTCGCGTTCGTGCTTCTCCGCAGCCTCGCGGCTGTCAAACGTCCCGAGATTGCGGCGCTTGCCGGTTTTTCGTCCTTCTTGCGCGAATAGAGGCGGTATTTCCCGTCTTTGAGTTTTCTGATCATCTGTCACTCCCCAAGCCGCTGCTTCCCCTTGAGGTTGCGCGCGGCTTGCTCGATCGCCGCCCGGTCGTTGCCCAGCCTGTCGATCAGTTCCTGCGCCTGTTCGCCCGATATGCCGGTGCGCATAGCCAGGGCCTCCACCGTCAAGACGTCGGAGCTCGCGACCTCGCGGGTTTCCGGCAGGGCATCGCCTGCCGTCAGCGGCAGGGCTGCCTCCCTGTCGATCTCGGCCTCGGCCCGGTGCCAGTGCCGCTCGGGATCGCCGTGGATCCCGCCTTCGCGTTCCCAGATCTGATATGCGCGCTCACGGATCTTGTCTTCCCGGTCGTCGCTCATGCTGATTCCTCCTGTGGGTATTCGGATGAACGCCGCGGCAACACGAACGATCCAAGAAATCTGCGTGATCGGCGGTCGCACAGGCGCCATGCACTGCGGCCGCCAGTTCGCCGCTCAGCACCCACCTACTCGCACTGCCGGCGCGGGCCGCCGGAATAGGGCTGGTAGGTGTTGTCTTCCGGCCGATAGGAGCGGTAGCGGCTGAAGCAATATTGCACGTGGTCGGGCGGAAGCCAGGCGCCGCCGGTTTCATCCGCCGGAACATCGCCATCCATCGACCACGTGTCGGTCGCCTCGACATAGCTGGCGCCATCGTCGGCAGGCTGTGCGGCGGGGTCGGCCGCACCGGCATCGAGATAGGGCGAGATGCAGGGACGCTGCTCCCCGCTGTAGGAGATGTAGTGGTCGTCGCTTGGCCTGTAGGAGCGGTAGCGGCTCGCGCACCATTCCACATGGGCGGCGGGCATCGCCTGCTGCTCGTCCGGTGCCGGCGTTGCCGGCTTGACGGAGGCGGTAGCGGTGGTGTCGGGCGACGAAGCTGCGGCATCGGCAGGTTTCGCGGTGCGATCAACTGGGGCCTGATCAAATGGGGCCTGATCAGCCGGGGCCTGTGCGACCTCTGGGACCTCTGGGACCGCTGCGACCTCTGGGACCTCTGGGACCTCTGGGACCTCTGGGACCGCACGGGCGGGAAGGCGCTCAAGATGCTGCGAAGCGGGGTTGACCTTCCGCGGCTCCCTCGGCCACAGTTCGGCAACACTGGAAGTCGGAGCGACCGGCCGCACCGGTTCGGCGGAGAGAATCCACAGGGCGAAAGCCAATCCACTGGCGAAAACCGCCAGCGTCAGCACGAAGCCGCCAAGTACCGCCGATAAAGCTCTCACCTTGCGCTCCTTTGCCCCGTCATCTGTTAAAATGCGAGGCACTGGATCCGGTTCCAACTAGCGCGGCGTGCCAGGCAACTCGGACAGGCGCGGCTCGTGTGCAGGGGCGCAGTCGACCCGGGGCGCACACGGTTTTGTGGTGAATGTTGCGGATGTCGCCGAGGCTGGCTCCTCTCGCAGAACCTGGGTTCCTCGCCCCCACGAACGTGGGGGAGAGGTGGCTCGGCGAAGCCGAGACGGAGAGGGGGAATTTGCGCAGGCTTGCGCCATAAGGCCTTCATCCAGGGAGAGGTTTCCGTGTTTCGAAAGGCCCCTCTCCGGGGCGGGGGGGGCCCCCCCCCCCCCCCCCGCGGGGGGGGGGGGGCCCCCGGGGGGGGGGGGGCGCCCCCCCGCGGGGGGGGGGGCCCCCGCCCCCCCCGCCCCCGCCGCGCCCCCCGGGCCCCCGCCCC
>NZ_JBVVQE010000111.1:0-12958 GCF_055811435.1 Mesorhizobium sp. WSM4837 | reverse complement strand
AACGAGGACAGCGCCGAGGCCAGCGCTTTCCTCAGCAAAGCCTTCGGCGCCGCGATCTTCCTGATCTTCCTGGTGCTTCTGATGCAGTTCAATAAGTTCACCAGCGTCTGGCTGGTGCTATCCTGCGTAGTCATGGCGACGGTTGGCGTGTTCCTGGGATTGCTGTTGACCGGAGAGGCGTTCGGCATCGTCATGTCAGGCATCGGCGTCATCGCACTGGCCGGCGTGGTGGTGAACAACAACATCGTGCTGATCGACACCTACGACCGGCTGCGCGAAGAGGGCTGGGACAAGATGGACGCGGTGCTGCAGACTTGCCGCGAACGTGCCCGCCCGGTGGTGCTGACGGCGGTGTCGGCGATCCTCGGCGTGCTGCCGATCGCCTTCGGCCTCGGTCTCGAAATCTTCCATCACGAGACGACGATCAACGCGCCGTCGACGCAATGGTGGATATCGCTGTCGTCGGCGATCGTCCTCGGCCTGTCCTTCGCCACCTTGCTGACGCTGGTAGTGACACCGTCGATGCTGATGGTGTTCACGCGCAGCAAGAACAGCCGCTTCTATGCATTCTTCCGTCGGGTATTCCGGCGCGGCAAGACAGTCGGTGCGACTGTAGAGACCCCCGCAAGACCGGGCTCGCTTGACGAGCCGGCGATCGCCTTCCCGAAGGCCGCCGAAATAGGCCAACTTTGCTTGAAGCGCCATGCTGAACAAATCGTTGACCGAGATGGCACGCATCGAGTGCCGGGGCGCGTCGATCAATGAAGACTGCCTGCTGGCCCGCTTCCGAAAGCCGATTTCCGCTTCCTGATGAAACGAATTGTCGAAGTTGACTTGGTGACACGTGCGCTCGTGGTGTCAAGCTGACCCTATATGTGGACGTATAAGAGCGCCCGATTGCAACAAGTTAGCTGGATCCAGTTGATGGTCACAACTGCTGACGTATATCCGGCTTCTTCATGCGGCTCGATGTTCAGCGCGGCGAGCCTCGACGGGTTTTCGCCCGCTTCCACCTCAACGGCCCCAGACGTCGGCCGAAGCTTTTGCGGTCCACACATCAGGTTCGGAAGCGACGGGGTGACCGTTTCCCCATCTCTGCCATTTTGCTGCAAGGCCGAGGTGCGCCCTCCTTCTCGCTCTCCAGGTCCGTCAGGCTGCTTTACCGACAGTACCGGTTGCCAGGCAGCGAGCATCGACCAGACGATTCTTGTTGCCGAGCGCGACCGCAGCGCCAGTGGGATGCCGCCTTTGCCGCAACTTGTCGAGCCTGAGGCTTCGCGGAACCTGTTTGCCGCCGGCGCGATCCAGAGCTGCGCGATCGCCTATGGATCATCAGCGTGCGTCAACGGTCGCCGCGTTTGCTGACGCCTAACAGTCGGGCCCATCCTCCACTTGATCGCTGCTTCGGCACGAGGCGCAGCCACGCCGCTGGCGGCCGCTCTTGAAGCAGGTTGTGTCACCGACAGCTGCCTCGGTGCCGTCGCTTTATGGGCCAATCGAGCACGGCCGGAAGGTTCAGATCATGGGCCTTCGAAACGCATGGTTTTAACATCCATAGCGTGGATGCTCGCGATCTAAACAATCAATTTTACCAATCTGGGCGGGTCGTTCATAGACCCCCCACATGACATGCACCGCGTTGCTCTGCCGCGTGAGGTGCACAAAAGAACCCGAAAAAGAGGAAGTCTTCGCATGCGCTCTGACGTGCAGTGGAGGTTGTGCTGGGAAAACGAGTTGCGGCTTTCCGATCACCTCGAACTCTCTGAGTTCTTCCGGAAGACCTATGAGCCTACCGGAGCCTTTAATGGAAAGCAATTCGAAGGCGGTCGAAGTTGGGCGGGTGCGAGGCCGGAGGTCCGCGCAATCGGCAATGATGTGCACGGGATAGCGGCTCACTTGGGCCTGCTGCGCCGATACATCAAGGTTGACGACGCTGATCTGCTTGTCGCTGAACTCGGTCTATACGGGGTCCGTCCGGATCTTGAGGGGCTAGGAATCGCCCATTCGATCAGCGCGATGTATCCAGTGCTGCAGCAGCTTGGCGTTCCATTCGCTTTCGGCACGGTTCGGCACGCGCTCCGGAACCATGTTGGTAGGTTCTGCCGCAAAGGCTTGGCGAGCATTTTGTCGGGCGTTCGCGTGCGTTCAACCCTCCCGGACGTGTACCCCGATCTGCCTCCCACGCGAGTCGACGACGACGTACTCGTCATGGTGCTCCCAATTGGACGCTCAATGAGCGAGTGGCCGGCCGGCACATTGATCGATCGGAACGGTCCAGAGCTATGAAGAACACCCGCAATGATATCAGTCAGCGCGACCCGCCCCTCATCGCATCGATCGATCTGAATACAGCATTGACCGCGGATTTATTGTCCGCTCGCGTCCTCAAATTCACTGAGAAATCTGACATCGCATGAACCTCTTTGCCCCAGCCAGTATTGTTGCAGTCTGCTCTTATGCGCTGCTGTCGACCGTCTATAAGACCGCGCAGGTGTTTTATACCCTGCCTACAAACGTACCGCCGACCTCGGGCGAACCGGCCGGCTGTGAGCCTTGGCCGAGCGTCGATGTCATTATCCCGTGCTACAACGAGGCTCCTCGCACCCTCTCGGACTGCCTGGCTTCCATTGCAAGTCAGGACTACGCCGGAAAACTGCAGGTCTATGTTGTTGATGACGGTTCTGGAAACCGCGATGCCCTCGTAGGTGTACACGAGGAATACGCTGGTGATCCGAGGTTCGAATTCATTGCGCTCCCAAAGAATGTCGGAAAGCGCAAGGCACAGATTGCGGCGGTTCGCCGCTCGTGCGGAGATTTGGTGCTCAATGTAGATTCGGACACGATACTCGCGCCGGACGTCGTCACAAGGCTTGCGCTAAAGATGCAAGATCAAGCGATCGGCGCCGCCATGGGCCAGTTGGCGGCTAGTAATCGCAATGAAACTTGGCTGACGCGGTTGATTGACATGGAATACTGGCTCGCCTGCAACGAAGAGCGGGCAGCGCAGGCTCGGTTCGGTGCCGTCATGTGTTGCTGCGGTCCGTGTGCCATGTACCGGCGAACCGCGCTTGTTTCGCTGCTGGATCAATACGAGACGCAGCGCTTTCGAGGGAAGCCGAGCGACTTCGGTGAGGACCGCCACCTTACGATCCTGATGCTGAAAGCAGGCTTTCGAACAGAGTATGTCCCGGAGGCCGTCGCGGCAACAGTCGTTCCCAGCAGCATGGGTCCCTATCTGCGCCAACAGCTTCGCTGGGCCCGGAGCACGTTCCGTGACACGTTGCTGGCGCTCCAACTGCTGCGCGGCCTTAATATTTATCTCACATTGGACGTGATTGGGCAGAATCTTGGCCCATTATTGCTCTCTTTGTCGCTCCTGGCTGGGCTCGCGCAATTCATAACGACAGGTACTGTCCCTTGGACGGCATGCCTGACTATTGCGGTCATGACTATAGTTCGCTGCAGCGTGGCAGCGTTTCGTGCGCGCCAACTTCGATTTCTCGGATTCTCGCTCCACACACTCATCAACATCTTTCTCTTGCTCCCGTTGAAAGCATACGCGCTGTGTACATTGAGCAATAGCGATTGGTTGTCGCGAAGCTCGGCCGCCACTGTGACAGACATCGACGGCGCCATTCCAAAGCCCGCCTTGGTGGGATCTGACGCAGCTTACAGCGAACAGCAATAGTCACGTGATCGCAGGTGGAAGAGTATTGAGCCAGGACCAGAAACATCAAGTGTTGAAGCGAAAGTTGGGCCCAGAGGATTTGCGGCGGCCCGAGACTCCTCCGATCGAACGGGAGTGTCACCGGCAAACAAGCGCGAAAAGCTCCGTGCATGACTCTCTGTCGACCGTGGCAATCGATTTTGCCTGCGTAACCAAGTCGTATGGGAACAAGGTCGTTGTCGACGACCTGTCGTTCACCGTTGCGTCGGGAGAGTGTTTCGGCCTCCTCGGACCAAACGGGGCCGGCAAAAGCACGATTGCGCGTATGCTCCTCGGCATGACATGCCCTGACGCGGGCACGATCACGGTGCTCGGCGTCCCGGTGCCGGCGCGCGCTCGGCTGGCACGTAGGGGCATTGGCGTGGTCCCGCAATTCGATAATCTTGACCAGGAATTCACCGTACGCGAGAACCTGCTGGTGTTCGGCCGCTACTTCGGCATGAGCACACGCGAGAGCGAAGCGGTCATCCCGTCGCTTCTCGAGTTCGCTCGCCTCGAGCGCAAGGCGGATGCGCGCGTCTCGGAACTGTCCGGCGGCATGAAGCGATGCCTGACGATGGCGCGGGCGTTGATCAACGACCCCCAGCTCATTGTGATGGACGAGCCGACCACCGGCCTCGATCCGCACGCGCGCCACCTGATCTGGGAGCGGCTGCGCGCGCTGTTGGCACGCGGCAAGACGATTATCCTGACGACGCATTTCATGGAAGAGGCTGAGCGATTATGCGATCGGCTGTGCGTGCTCGAAAGGGGTCGCCACATCGCCGAAGGCCGCCCGCAGGCGCTGATCGACGAGCATATCGGATGCCAGGTCATGGAGATTTACGGCGGCGATCCGCACGAGTTGCATTCGCTGGTCAAGCCACATTCTCAGCGCATCGAGGTCAGCGGCGAAACCCTCTACTGCTACGCGCCAGACCCTGATCAGGTGCGAACGCAACTGCAGGGGCGAGCAGGTCTGCGTCTTCTTCTGCGTCCAGCCAATCTCGAGGATGTTTTCTTGCGGCTGACCGGGCGCGAGATGGAGGAGTGAACGATGATTGAAGGTCTTGCGGCGGTGCTGCCCGCCAATGCGTGGAACTGGGTTGCGGTGTGGCGCCGCAACTATCTGGCATGGAAGAAAGTCGCATTCGTGGCGATTCTCGGTAACCTCGCCGATCCAATGATCTACCTTTTCGGCCTCGGTACCGGCCTCGGCATAATGGTCGGCCGCGTCGACGGTGCGCCGTACATCGCCTTTTTGGCGGCCGGCATGGTCGGGGTCGGTGCGATGACCGCCTCTACCCTCGAAACACTGTACGCGGCTTTCGCTCGCATGCATTCTCAACGCACATGGGAAGCCATGCTGTATACGCACGTTACCCTCGGCGACATCGTTCTGGGGGAACTGGCGTGGGCAGCCACCAAGGCCTTCCTGGCCGGTATGGCAATTACCATTGTCACCGCAGCCTTGGGCTATACAGCCTGGCCGTCCGTCCTCTATGCGCTGCCATTCATTGCTCTGACAGGGTTCGTATTTGCCAGCCTCGCGATGGTCGTCACCGCACTTTCGCCCAGCTACGATTACTTCGTATTTTACCAGACGCTTATCCTTACACCCATGCTGTTCCTGTCGGGCGCCGTTTTCCCATTGAATCAGCTGCCTGACACCTTTCAGAAGATAGCGCGATGCATGCCGCTGTCACATGCGATCGACCTCATTCGTCCGGTTATGCTTGATCGCCCGATCGGCGGCATCGCCCTGCACATCGGCGTGCTCGGCCTGTACGCACTGTTGCCATTCTTCCTCTCGATGGCGCTGTTGCGCCGCCGACTGATGCGCTGACGCGAAAGAGAAGGAGATAAACCATGCGCTATGGGCGCAAATAAAAACGACATTGCCAGCGTGTGCCGCGAAGGGTTTTGGCTGGCGTCGATTCAATCCCACAACGCTATGTAACGCCCGGCGTCTCGAGCACAGGATCTTATGTTGATCCCGGCGGACCTCATAGAATTTCCTTGAGGCCGGTGATGTTTGGCTGGCGTTCGGGCGCGAGCGACAACGCGGCCTGTCTTTCTGATCGAACGGTCTCGAGACAGGCCAATTTAGTATTCCTGTACGACAAATGGAGAGCGAGATGCTGTGTCTAGGATTGAACGGCGGATTGGACAAAGTCTATGAAAACAGATTTCAGATTCCAAACACATTCATGCACGATGGCGCTGCGGTGCTCGTCCGGGACGGACAGGTCATTGCGGCGGTAGAAGAGGAGCGCCTCAATCGGATCAAACATTCCAACAAGCTCCCAATTAGTGCGGCTCAATACTGTCTTTCAGCAGCTGGGGTTCAGCTCAGCGAAATCGATCGAGTGGCGTTCTACGCTACCGAAGACTATAGCAACGCAATGCTTGAAAACATGCTTGTTTCCCAGCCGGACGCCTCCATTCCGTTGGATGCTAAACTGTTGATGCAGCAGCTGCTGGCGCAGGAGTTCGGTACCGAGCTCGACGCTTCGCGTATCTCATTCGTAAGTCATCATCAGGCGCACGCCGTGAGTGCTTTTGCAATGTCGGGCTTCGAGCAAAGTCTGATTTTCGCGATTGATGGCTCTGGTGATTTCCTGTCGGGCCTTGTGGCGGTTGGATCTGGTACTGAAATTACGCAACTTGCGACTTTCCCAGAGAACAATTCTCTCGGGCAATTTTATCTCGAGACGATCCGGTATCTCGGCTACGGCTTATTCGATGAATATAAGGTAATGGGGCTTGCCCCCTACGGCGATCCCGTTCCCTATCGCGAGCTTTTCGAGCAATTCTATGAACTCTCTGCAAACGGCGAGTATCGCGTCCACCTGGACCGCATCGGTCCAACTTTGCTCCGCAGCATTCAGGTTCGGCAAAAGGGAATGCCATTCACTCAGCAACACATGGATGTGAGTGCGTCGTTACAGGAAGCGCTCGAACGCATCGTGTTTCACATTCTTCGCCATTATCGTGAGGCCACCGGGATGACGCGGTTGTGCCTGGCCGGCGGAGTTGCGCATAATTGCTCCATGAACGGCAAGCTGCTCTATTCAGGACTTTTCGAAGACATCTTCGTGCAGCCCGCATCGCATGACGCTGGATGCGCATTAGGCGCCGCGCTAATCGCGTCTAATGAGCTGGGCCGCCCAGCGCCGCGTACGCGATTGCAGGAGGTCTATTGGGGGCCGGAACTCGCGAGCGATCACGCTGTCGAAGAGGAACTAAAGGCATGGGCGGGGCACCTGGAGTTTGAACGCACTGAGGAGGTGGCGGATAGGGCAGCCGAGTGGATGGTCGGTGGCGCCGTGATCGGCTGGGTGCAAGGTCGTTCGGAGTTCGGGCCGCGAGCGCTCGGAAATCGCAGCATTCTTGCCGACCCCAGGCCCGCTTCAAACAAGGACCGGATCAACGCTATGGTCAAGAAGCGGGAAGGATATCGCCCGTTCGCCCCATCAGTGTTGGAGGAGGATGCGCGCGAATTTTTCGACCTCCCGGGCGGTGCGTGCGAATTTCCCTTCATGAATTTCGTAGTTCGTGTGCGCGATTCCAAGCGTGATTTGCTCGGCGCCATCACGCATGTCGACGGTACGGCTCGGCTGCAAACAGTATCGCGCAAGGCCAGTCCGGCCTACTGGGACGTTATCAATGCCTTCAAGCAGCGGACAGGCATCCCAATTCTGCTCAATACGTCCTTTAACAACAATGCAGAGCCGATCGTAGATTCAGTTGCTGACTCGATTGCCACGTTCTTGACAACAGAGCTGGATGGACTTGTGGTCGGGCCGTACCTCGTCAAAAAACGGGCCGCAACGCTGCAGGATTGGACTGCGCTCGCGGTTTCATTGCCGCCTTATGTATCCCTGCATAAAGTCCGCGCATACACGGCGCAGGATCGCCACGAGACCGTCTGCGAAATCCGAACGGATCACCGTGACTGTGCGCGTATTTCACATGGCTTGTTCGATCTGCTGACGCGGATCGAAGGCGAAGCCGTGCTCGCGGATCTCCTCGACACAATTACGCCGGATCAGGGCCTGCGCGAGGCTCTCACAGGAGAGCTGCGACAATTGTGGGAGCAGCGCCACGTTCGGATGCATCCCTCGCAAGCTGCTCGCGTCCACCAAAACTCATGCCAAAGTCGGGACGACCGATAACAGCTGCCCAAACACCGGTCTGCACCTTCATATGACGGTCTCCAATCCAATTGACCGAGGCAAGGGTCCTGATGATTGCGTCTGCCGCGAGCATGCATGTTCGCTCCAGCTAACGCTTATTGCAGTCGCGGATCAGCAATGGATTTGCTTGCCGGTGGCTCAAGACAGCACCAGTTCGTCGTGTCTCGACGGCGTACCGGGTCGGTGACCGCCCCTGCGACATCAGCTTGGTGTTACGCGTAGCGGATGGGACGAGCGTTGGTGGATAGATTGGCGTGGGTTGACCCCGGTGGCGAGCGGGCGGGCCGCTTGCGGGAATGGCGGCGGCCCTTCGGCGCGCCAAGCCGGCATGTTCGTCGTTGAGCTGCTTTTGGCAAAATGCGTCGGTGGGGCGACGATCTTGTCTTAATGCGGCTTGATGCTTCGGCCTCCAATCATCCGGCCCTGTTGTTGGCATCCTTGATTTACGGCAATACCACGCCGGTGCAGATTTCGACGACGCCATCTTCAGGAAACCGAGGATCTGTTGGCAAGGTGACCTGCCACTGAACTTTCATCCAGTGGCGATTAGAGCCTCGGCCGTTTTGCTGCGATACCACTCTCTGGACCGCCGGAAGGTAGAGTTTCCCGGCTTTCTCACGATGGCGGGCTGGCGGCGCCATCGGGATTAAGCAACGAGATCGGGGCCTTGTGCCCGATCGCCCCATGCGGGCGCACCTCGTTGTAGTATCTGCGCCAATCCTCCAACTTTTCGGCGGCGTCGGCAAGGGTCAGGAACCAGTGGGCGTTCAGGCACTCCGCCCTGAAGCGGCCGTTGAAGGCTTCGATGTAGGCGTTGTCGGTGGGCTTTCCCGGCCTGCTGAAGTCGAGCGTCACGCCTTTCGCGTAGGCCCATAGGTCGAGGTCGCGGGAGACGAACTCGGAGCCTTGGTCGACGCGGATCGTCTTCGGATAGCCGATCTTCGGACAGACCTGTTCCAGTGCCCTGACCACATCCTCGGCGCGATAGCTGAACCGCGGGTCGAGCACAGGCACATAGCGGGAGAACGTGTCGACGACCGTCAGCACACGGATCTTCTTGCCCGTCGCGAGCTGATCGTGGACGAAGTCCATCGCCCAGACGTCGTTCGGGCCGACGGCTTCCTCCCGGCCTTCCCGCAGCTTCGCCTTCACACGCCGCTTCGGCGTCTTGTTCCTGAGCTGCAGGCCCAAGTCCCTGTAAATTCGATAGGTTCGCTTCATGTTGATGTCCCAGCCCTCGCGCGTGAGCATTACGTGCACGCGCCGGTATCCGTAGCGGACCCGTGTGGCGCAGATGTCCTTGATCCGAGCTTCGATGCCGGCCTGATCGCGGCGGCGGGACTTGTAGTGATAGGTCGACGTGTCGAACTCCAGAACCCGGCATGCCCGCCGGATCGACACGTTCCACTCATCACAAGTCTCCGCCACCAGCTCGCGTTTGCGACCAGGCCTCACAGTTTTCGGCGAATGACGTCCTGCAGCATCTCCTTGTCCAAGGACAGATCGGCCACCAGCTTCCTGAGCTTGCCGTTCTCGTCCTCAAGCTGCTTCAGCCGCTTCATCTCGGTCGGCAGCAGTCCGTCGTATTTCTTCTTCCAGTTGAAGTACGTCGCCTGGCTGATCCCCGCCCGACGACAAATCTCCGCGACGGGGATTCCGTCCGCCCCCTGCTTCAGAATGAACGCCTTCTGCGCGTCCGAGAACTTTGATGCCTTCATCGTCTTCCGCTCCTCCCAGCCGGGATGTTACCGCGGAAAACTCCACTTTCGAACGATCCAGTTTTCAGGGATCAGAGCAAAGGTCACGCAGGGGTTAGCGTTGGCGATGCCCGACATCTGCTCTCGGGCAATCGCCTGATCGGGATGGGAGTCGAGGAAGGGGAGCGCCCCTCGAGCACCTGCGCGATCGCAAGCGTCATGGTCTGTGCCCTTCGCGAAGCGCAAGAGTCTTCAGCCCGCGCAGAACCAGGTAAGGCCGAACTAGCGAGAGCGCGGCGCCGGTGATGTAGGTAAGCCCGTGTGGAGGGTTTCCGCGCCGCCGAGGATTGCGCCGCCAAGGCGGCGGCCCCATTCGCCGCAACGCTTTCGAAGCCGTAGGTCGAGTTCAGGATGACGGATGGCTGAACGGCACTGGAAACACCAGCCGGATCGTAGCAGGATCGCGCGGGTAGCGAAGCCGATTGGCTGTTCGCAGACCGGGCCAGTCTTGGATCGGTGGGCGGGCTCGGGCATCCACTTCGGACGTGCTCTTGGCTTTCAGGAAGAGTAGCTGCAAACTGGTTCAGTTGGCAGGAAAAGAAATGGTCCAGTCTCCAGCTCCCGGTGGCTCAATCCGCCCGCATGGCATGGGGGCGCGCCAGATCTACGAAGCGCTTCGTGAGCAGATACTCAGAGGTGTCTACGACACCGGCAGCGTCGAGATGCTGCGCGACGTCGTCGCCCAACTCTGAGACGTCGACGGTTCCGCACGCGGGGTTAGAACTTCGCGACCGCTCATCGTAAACAGGTCATCGTTGAAAGCAGTTGGGCGACGGCCGCGCTCATGGCCGGCTGAATTAGCTGATGCGGCTTGCCGCCACCGTGCCGTTGCGCTCGGTCAGCAGTGCGTGGAGCCGACGAGGAGCTTCACATCAAGGGCCATTGTCTCATCTATCCGCAACGTGGATGCTTGTCATCGAAACATTCGATTTTGACTATCGGACAGGACATTGCATAGGAAGAATTCAAGGATGCAGGCTAGGGAGATTGTCGATGTATGCGGTTGGCTCCGAGGAGCATTTTTCAGGTGTGTGCATTCTGGTCTGCGCCGAACATTAAGCGAGCCGATCCCCTTTTCACCAGGTACGTCGGTGATCGCGCAAGCTGCATCGCGTCGGCTCTTTCGCCACAAGCCCCCAACTGGCGTAGTCGCCTACCCCAAGGACCAACAAGTCGAGGTTTCCCATGCGCTCCCAAGGACGGTGGAGGTTGTGCCGGGAGAACCAGTTGCAAGTAGCCGATCATATCGGACTCTCCGAGTTCTTCCGAAAACCCTATCGGGGGACTGACCCTGCAATGAAAAGCTAGGCGCTGGTAATTTGAGACGTTCTGCAGAGACGGCCCGGCCACGATGTGTCGATGTTCGCGTGCGGTCCCACTCAGAAGTGCTGGATCTCGACATGCCGCCTCGCGTGGAGGACGTGCTCCTCGTGATTATGCCGATTGCGCGGCCGATGAGCGAATGGCCGACCGATGCAACAATTGACCGGAAGGATCCGGAGCTATGAAACATCTTGATGACGGATGGGAGGTGCAGAGTGAATGCGCTGATGGAACCGGCCGTCGGAGCGTTTATCTGACGTTTGACGACGGTCCCGATCCATTCTTCACACCACAGATACTCGATGTGCTGGCGCAAAATCGGGTGCCAGCGACTTTCTTCGTGATTGGTGCCTACGCCGCAGAGCACCCGGACCTCATCCAGCGAATGATCGCAGAAGGGCATGAGGTGGGCAACCACACGATGTCTCATCCGGATCTGTCCAAATGCGGCTTGGGCGACGTCCAACGTGAGGTATTTGAGGCGAACCGTGCCATCATGGTAGCATGCCCCCAGGCCTCGATCCGCTACATTCGCGCGCCATACGGCGCCTGGAGCGAAGAAGTGTTCACTGCGTCAGAGATCGCCGGGCTGGCGGCCCTTCATTGGTCGATAGACCCAAAAGACTGGTCGCGCCCCGGCACCGATGCGATCGTCGATGCTGTGCTCGCCTCGGTCCGGCCCGGCGCAATCGTGCTCTTGCACGACGGTTGTCCTCCCGACGAGTCGAGAAGGAGCACTCAAGCCGGTCTGCGCAACCAGACCGTTATGGCGCTATCCAATCTGATTCCAGCATTAGATGCCTGCGGATATGAAATTCGCCCGCTTCCAGAACATCACTGAAATGCGAGATCCTAGGACCTGCTTTCCCAGCCAGTGCCTTGGGTCTCGCCTATGAAGGCTTACAGGCTTCGTCGACATCGGACGAACTGTCGGCTCCGACCCGTTGACTAAGCGTAGACGTTTGTTGTCACCTGCTACAATGAGGACCCGCGCAGCCTCTCGGCATTGCCTGGCATCGCCGGAACCTCTTCGACGATGGTCTCCGGGATCGCGGGCTGCGTCCACAAGGTTTGGCAAACTAGTCGCCATTGCCGGGACATGCCCGACCCCTCGGCTGCGAAGGACCAGGGGTTCTCCGACTCGCACACCCCGCTGTGGATCTGCTCCTCGATCGTCACGATGATCGGGCACGATGCCATCTTTCACAAACTGGACCACGTCGATAGCTTCTGACTGGCTGTTTCCAGCAGGCCAGCTTGCCGGTATGTGATCGGTAACGCAAGGAGTTTCGCGATGTACATCCCTCCCGCTTTCCGCGACGACGACAAGGAGTCCCTGCGCGCCACCATCCGCGCGGCGGTGCTGGCGAACTTCGTTACAGTCACGGCGGAAGGGCCGCTCGCAACGCCACTGCCCCTCTTCCTTGATGAGAGCGAGGGCGAGCACGGGGTGATCTACGGGCACCTAGCGAAGGCCAATCCCCAGTGCCATGTTCCGCCGCTGGGCGACGGCTTAGCCATCTTCATGGGGCCGGACGCTTATGTGACGCCGGCATGGTATGCGACCAAGCGGGAAACCGGGAAGGTCGTCCCGACCTGGAATTACATCGCCGTCCACGCCTATGGTCCGGTCGAGTTCTTCGAGCATGCGGGAAGACTGCTGGACGTCGTGAATCGTCTGACCGACCACCACGAGGGCGAGCGCGCCTTGCCTTGGGCGGTGTCGGACGCGCCGCCGGATTTTGTACAGGCGCAACTCCGCGGAATCGTTGGCCTGCGCATGCCGATCACTAGGCTGGAGGGCAAGCGCAAACTGAGTCAGAACCGGAACGCGGCCGACCGCGATGGCGTGGCCGCGGGCCTTGCGGCGAGCGAGCGGGCATCTGACCGCGAGCTCGCCGCTCTCATCCCAAAATAATCATGAACTTTGTCGGAATCGACCCATGATGCCAGAACTGACCCCATTCGCCCTG
>NZ_JBVVQE010000110.1:0-13668 GCF_055811435.1 Mesorhizobium sp. WSM4837 | reverse complement strand
CCTGCTGCTCGCGCATCGTGTCGAGTGACAAGCGAATGTGATGGTTAAGACGGGAATTAAACTCTCGTAAAGCCGGATCGACCATGTTAGCCGGCAGTGGATGGGCGGCGTGGGGCCAGCTAGTCGGACCGATTTATTGCCGGTAACACGCCTGATTGTCATCGTCTTGATGCTGGGAAGTTTTGCGCTTGCCTTTGCCCAACTGGTGCGCCAGTCGGAACAGACGAGTTTGCGACCCCAACCCACGGCTTCACGCTGCGGCGATGCCGCCGGCACGCCATGCCCGCAACGGGCGTTGTGAATTCGCCAGGCACTTCCCGCGATACGAGAGGCCGGTGCTTAGCGCGCCTGCAGCAGATGGCAGCCGGCCTGCCGCTTTTGTGCGAGATACTCGTCGATAAGCTGGCGGTAGCGCACCTTGCCGAAGCTCGGGAAGTGGCCGCCATGCACGACGGCAACATCGAGCTCGCGCATCCGCAGCAGCGTCTCGACATAGTCGTCGACAGCGGAATGATAGACATCGTCGATCAGCGGGCCGTCATAGACGATGTCGCCGGAAAGCAGGATGCCGGTCTTCCTCTCGTAGAGCGCGATGCCACCGGGTGAATGGCCTGGCGTGTGGATCACCTCGAAGGCACGGTCGCCGAGATCGACGAAATCGCCTTCTCCAAGCAGACGATCGGCCGGCGCCGGCCGGATCCGGTAGCGCGTGGCATCCCAGCCCTGCGGCATTGCGTCGAACATGGCGTCGGTCGCGTAGCGGTCGGCGACCGTCCATTCATTGCGCGGGTCGGCGAGGATTTCTGCTTCGGCCGCGTGCACGCAACGGTCCGGAAATTCATGATGGCAGCCGATATGGTCGAAATGCGTGTGGCTGGCCACGCAAACGAGTTTTCGCTCCGTCACCAGCGGGACGTGGCGCCGCAGGCTGAAATGGCCGAGGCCGGTGTCGAACAGAAGATCGCGATCGCGGCCGCGCACATGCCAGATGTTGCAGCGAAAGAACGGCTTGATCCACGGCTCGTGGATCAGCGTCACGCCATCGCTCATACGGATGGCTTCATACCAATTCGGTGCGTCGATGATCGGAAGCGTGCCCATGGCTCAGCCCGCCAGAAGAATGACATCGCCAGCGTCGCACGAAACCGCAGAGATGTCGCCCGGCTGGACGACCGCAGCAGCGGGAACCCTGGCGATGAAGTGCAGCGCCGGGTCTTTCTCGGAGACAGCAAGCACGCGCTTGAAGCTGCCCTGAAACACCACGTCGCTCACCTTGGCCGTGCCGAGCCTTACCGCGCCGCCGGTTGTGCCGAGGACAAGGTGCTCCGGACGAACGGCGAGGGCGACAGTCGTTCCGGCCGGCAGTGTGCCGGTTAGCGAAAGCGCTCCGATTTGGGTCGCGACAGTGATTGTTCCGTGCTCCGCCGCCGTCACCGTTCCCGATATCAGCGTGCTCTCACCCATGAAGGTTGCGGAAAAGCGCGTCGCCGGCCGCGCATAGACGCGCTCCGGCGGCCCTTCGTCCTCGATGCGCCCGTCATTCATCACCACGCAATGGTCGGCCAGCGCCATCGCCTCTTCCTGGTCGTGGGTGACATGGATGAAGGCGGTGCCGACGCGTTTCTGGATCGCTTTCAACTCGTCCTGCATCTGCCGGCGCAGTTTTAAGTCGAGCGCGCCGAGCGGTTCGTCGAGCAGCAGCACGGCCGGCTCGACGACAAGCGCGCGAGCCAGCGCGACGCGCTGCCGCTGGCCGCCGGAAAGCTGGTGCGGCTTCTTGTCGAAGGCGGTGGCCAGCCCGACCAGCGCCAGCGCCTCGCGCGCCCGCGTGGTCCGCGTCGCGGCATCGACGCCTTGCATGCGCAGGCCGAAGCCGACATTGCTGCCGACGCTCATGTGCGGAAACAGCGCATAGTCCTGGAACACCGTCGTCGTCGGGCGCTTCGCCGGCGGCACCGCGGTGCAGTCCTCGCCGCGGATCAGCACCTTGCCTTGGCTCGGCGTGACGAAGCCGCCGAGAATGGACAAAAGCGTCGTCTTGCCGGAGCCCGACGGGCCGAGCAGGATGGTGTAGCTGCCCGGCTCGATTTGCAGCGACACGTTCCTCAGCACGGTGTGCTGGCCGAAGCGATGCGAGACCGCGCGGACATCGACCAGTGGCGCGGTCATGCCGGCTTCCTCCGCAACAGCATCAGTTCAAAAAACACCACCAGCACGATGGAGACGGCGAAGACCAGCGAGCCGACGGCGTTGGTCTTGGGATTGAGGCCGGAGCGCAGCAGGTTCCAGATCTCGACCGGCAGCGTCGTGTCGAAGCGCGTCAGCAGGAACGAGATCACGAATTCGTCCCAGGAGAAGGTCATCGACAGGAAGAAACCGGCGAAGATCGCCGGCGCCATGACAGGCACGGTGATCAGCAGCAGCACCTTCCATTCGGGCGCACCGAGGTCGCGCGCGGCATGCTCGATGTTGATCTGGTGGTCGCCCATCTGGCTGTAGATGATGGCAAAGCAGAGCGGCAGGTTGATCACGACATGGCCGATGCCGGCAGCAAGCAGCGACTTCGGTATGCCGGCCCAGTTGAACAGCACCAGCAGCCCCATGCCGATGATGAGATAGCTCACGGTCAGCGGCAGCGTGATCAGCCCGCGCAGCAGGGCCGAGCCCGGCAGCGCGAAACGGGCAAAACCCCAGGCAGAGAGGAAACCGAGCGTGACGGCGGCAGCCGAGGAGAGGGCCGCGACTAGCAGCGAATTGATCAGCGCCGAGGTCAGCCGCGTGTCGGCGAGCACGGCGTCGTACCAGCGCAGCGACGGTCCGGTGAATGGCGGGATCGGAAACGACGTCGCCTGCAGCGAAAACAGCACCAGCACGACCACGGGCAGGAAGATGAAGCCATAGATGGCGACGGCGTAAAACCAGGAGACGATGCGGACAAGGGCACGCACAGTCAGGCCCGCTCGATCTTGAGCCAGCGGGCGCAGGCGAGATAGGCGATGGTGACGACCGCCATCAGGATGATCGACAGCGCCGAGGCGAGCGGAAAATCGCCGCGCCGGCCGATCTGCATCATCACCAGCTGCGGCATCAAAAGCTCGTTGTTGCCGCCGAGGATCTGCGGCGTGATGTAGTCGCCGATGCACAGTACGAAGGTGAGGAAGGCGCCGACCATGATGCCGGGCAAGGTCAGCGGCAGGACGACATGCAGGAACGTGCGGACCGGCCCGGCGCCGAGATCGGCGGCTGCCTTGCGGTAGCTCGGGCTGAGCTGCTTGAGATTGGCGAAGATCGTCAGCGTCAAAAGCATGACGAAGAAATGCACGAAGCCGATGACCGTGGCCAGCCGCGTGTTGGCGAGCTGCAGCGGCTCGCTGAACAGGCCGGAGCCGGTCAGCGCGCGGTTGATCACGCCGTTCTGCGCCAGCACCAGCAGCCAGGAATAGGAGCGCACGACATAGGAGGTCCAGAACGGCAGCACCGCCAGCATCAGCGCCAGCCGCTGCCAGCGTTCCGGCACCTGTTCGGCCAGGATCCAGGCGAAGGGGTAGGCGAGCAGCACCGAAATCACTGTGACGATCACGGTGACCTGCAGCGAATTCACCATCGCCTGCCAATAGGCCGGGTTGGTGAAGAATTGGCTGTAGTTGGCAAGCGTAAAGCCGCCGCCGTCATGCGCCGTCAGGCTGGAAAACCCCATGGCGACGAACGGCAGCACGAAGAACAGCAGCGTCCAGCCGAGCGCCGGCGTGACCAGCGCCCAGCGCAGGGCACGGCCCGTCCGAGGCAGGGCATAGCCCGCCCGGGGCAGGGCACGCCCGCTGTTCGTGGCAGAGTTCACGACCGGCGACCGGTCACTGCGCCTGCAGCATTTCGGTCCAGACGTCCTGCATCTTCTTGTCGAGATCGGCATCCGGCGCCGGGTAGGGCTGGGCGCGGGCGAGGAAATCCGGCTGCTCGTCGAAGCGCAGGATCTTCTTCTGTTCATCGGTCAGAGCCGCCTTGGTATTCGCCGGCATGCCCCAATAGCAGGCAGAGGTGGCAAGCCGCGCCTGGCCTTCAGGGCTCATGATGTACTGGATGAATTTTAGCGCCATGTCCTTGTTTTTGGAATCCTTGAACATGGCCAGCGACTGCGACCACAGCACAGCACCTTCTCTGGGGATCGAGAAGTCGAGGGCAGGGTTCTCCTTGGCCAGCCCGGCCGTCACCCATTCGCCGCCGCCGACCAGAATGTCGACCTCGCCGGTCGCCAGCGCGGTCTGGCTGGCGGTCACTTCGCCGACCAGCTTGGCATTGGCCTTCATCTTGAGCAGCTCTTGCTTGATGGCCGGAAGGTCGGCTTCGGTCAGCTCGGCGGTCTTCTTGCCGATCGCCAGCGCTGCCATGCCGATGACCGGCAGGTAATAGTCGTAGATGGCGATCTTGCCCTTGTATTTGTCGCCTGTCAGCGCGGCCAGCGACTGCATGTCGGCCGGATCGACCTTGGTCTTGTTGTAGCCGATGGTGTTGTAGCCGAATTTTTCGGTGATGCCGTAGCGCTTGCCGTCGACCACGGTGGAGCTGTCCATCTTCACCTGGGGAAAGAGGTCGGCCAGCGGCAGCTTGTCTTCCGGCAGCGGTTCGAACAGGCCCTTTTCGACGCCGCGCGGTATGTCGATGCTGTCGATCACCATCACGTCCCAGTCGCCGGGCTGCGACTGCTCGACAATGGCCATGCCGGCGCCGGTGCCTTCGAATTCCTTGACATTGACCTTGACGCTATTGGCCTCGAAGGGCTGCAGCAGCGCCGGGTCGGCGTGATCGCACCAGATCAGAGCGTTGAGATCGGCGGCCTGAGCGAAGCTGCCCGTCGCCAACAGCAGCGCTGTCGCCGCACATGCGGCGTGGAGGTGGCTCTTCAGAACGGAAAGCGGCTTCCTGGTCGCTGGATTCGGGGTCTTTGGATTGATGGGCATCGAGTGTTCTCCCTTGCCTTTCTGGCTGGCGAAAAATTGAACCAATTCTAAAATTGAGTCAATTCCGTTTTTATGGCAGATAGCCGTCATGAGCGGATTGCGGGCAAGGCAAAAGGCGGATCGGCATCGCCGCATCATCGAGGCGGCGGCGGCGCTTTTTCGCGACACCGGCTATGAAGCCGCCAAGATCGAGACGATCGCGGCGCAGGCGGAAGTCTCGGTCGGCACGATCTACAACTATTACCAGAACAAGGGCGACATCCTGGGCGCCATCGTCTCGATGGAGGTCAACGAGGTGCTCAATGCCGGGCGCGGCGTGGTTGCCAACCCGCCGGCCAATGTCGGCGATGCGCTCGACACGCTGCTCGGCATCTATATCGAGCATTCGCTGCATTATCTCAGCAAGGAGATGTGGCGGCAGGCGATGGCGATCTCGACACAACTGCCCGACAGCCCGTTCGGCCAGGCCTATACCGCGCTCGACCGGGCGCTGACCGAGCAGATCCGCGCGCTGATCGCCCGGCTGCAGGGGCTCGGCCTGGTCCGCCGGGATATCGATGGACACTCCTTGGGCGAACTGGTGTTCAACAACATGAACATGATGTTCATCGAATTCGTGAAGCGCGATGAGGCGAGGATTGCCGAACTGCGCGCCGCGATACGAAGGCAGAACCGGATTCTGGTGGCGGCGATCGCGGCGTGAGGGCTCCCGATGGGATTTCTGATGGCCCGGACGCCGCCAGGCCGCAATCGCGCCGGTTCAATTCCGCTGGTGGGAGCACTTCCGCTGTCGACTACATCGGCGGTGTTCTACCGAGCATGCCTGGGTGGCCGCGCACGTGGAAACGGCACGACGGTCAAGGGCGCCTTACGGAATTCGGCGATGGCTATTTCTTCAATCAGCAAGTCCAGTGCCTCGCTGACGCGCTGGCTCGTTTCATCCATGCCGCAGAGCCGGTTTTGGGCGCACTCCAAGAGCTCGCGCGCCGCAGCGAAGTCGCTTCGCATGACACCACCCGTCGTTTAGCCCACCGCCCGGACATTGTCAGCGCGCTAAATTGAGCGATTGCTAATATACACAGGGGCATTTTAATCGAATGGCATTAATGGCCGGGAGCGGGAGATGCCGGCCGGTCCGCATCCCTGTTGCATCCATTGGTTCTCATGCCACGGACCGGAGGCATGGCGCTTTGCTTTGCGAAACGCGGGGGTTTAGTCTCGATACGATCTTGGGCGGCTTAGAAATTCTCTGGCGGCAGCAATCTGGCGTCGATGCTCGCGAAGGAAGGTCAGGCTGAAACAGATCGAAAAGGCCACTCCCGAAAGGGCTATCGTTGCTTGCGAGGTCGGATCTGGATCGCGAATCATCAGGAAGCGGAAACCGAACGCCAACGCGAGGGCAGCAAGACCACCATACATGCCACCGATAAACGGGGCGATCGTGCGTTTCTGCTCCAACGGCGACTCCTATGGTTTCCACTGCGGAATACCTGTGGTTCCTGCTACGGGATACCTATGCTCCACAAGGGGACTACCTGTGGTCCGCTAGCGAATATATCCGTTGAAGCTGATGGGCTATGGCCGCGGCCTGTGGAAATCGGGGATGAGCAGGTTTCGACCGACCCTGGCAGGTAATCACAAAAAGCCGGTTGTTTGCTGCCCCCGGACGGCGTCTGTTTTCAATAGCGATAGATGTAAGCCGGCCTCCTGAAGCCGCGCTTGCACTTCACCTCTTCCTTGTATTCATCGCCCTCCCAGTTGCGCTCAATCTTGCAATTGCCGCGCCGAAATTCTTTTTTGTAGCTGTAGCGTTCGCGCTTCCGCTCATAATCATCTTCGTCTTGGTAGCGGCCCTGCCATTTGCCATGACCGCTCTCGTCCTTCCACGGATCGGCAGCGGCCATGCTGATGCATCCGGCCATTGCAATGCCGCCCAGGAGGGTGACGAGCACCTTCATAGGCGATCCTCCTTTGCTGGTCTGCGCAACTGATTGAAACTCCGTCGAAGATTTCTGTTGCGTGGGCCGCTTTGCAGAGTGTGGACGGCCGTCCACGTTTTCATCAAGCCCGGAAGCTCATGCCGCCGGGCCCGATATCCGATGTCACAATCAGCCGCCGTTAGCAGGTGCTGCCGGAGCAGGTGCTGCCGGAGCGGGTGCTGCCGGAGCAGGTGCGGCCGGCTCTGCCGGAGCGGGCGCGGCTGGGGCAGGTGCGCTCGGCTCTGCCGGAGCGGACGCGGCTGGCGCTTCGACGTTGGGCGCTTCGACCGTAGGCGCTTCAACCTTTACGTCGACGTCCTTTCCGGTGCCCCCGCCGTTGATGTTGATAACGCCGGTGAACAACAGCAGGATCACGATTGCGATAATTGCGAGAACGACGGCGACAGCGGTGCCGGCGCCATTTCCGCCTGAGTTAACAACGGTGGGACCGTCAGCCATGACTATCTCCTATTCTCAATTATCACTGGTCGGCAACGGGACCGGCGGGCACTTAGTTCCGGCGCCGGGCTATGGTCCATGACGCAGTAAGACTGAAGTCTGTGCGTTAAAGACAGAGGGCTGAGGCTGGCAACCAAGATCTTGGCAAAGGATTGGTATTTGGCCGCCGAGCAAAGTCCCTTCATCGGTGGTTCCGGGTGGCCCCGCTGTATACTCATCGGCGGGCACCCGATGTGGCACCCTAACGGCGGAATGAACTGTGACCCTTATCCAGAGCCAACAGAATGCCGATGCGGTCGCAAGCCGACCCGCCAATGACAATCAAACTCCTGACCCAACGGACTTCTCGGCGGTTGATCTTGTTTCATCGAGCGACGACGACGTCGTTGCAATCGTCAGGCGAACAGAGCGCCTGGCCCTCGCCGTGATTATAGTAATGGCGATCTTCCTGATCTTTGCACCGGTATTCTTCATTGCCATGATGTATGGGATCTAGAGGTCCCGATTAGCCCCTTGCCCCCCTCGCGCAGCGCGGCAAAATCCGAAAGGCCAGCCTCATTCAAGACGACTGGCTTTGGTGCCCCCGGACGGAATCGAACCGCCGACCTTCGGTTTACAAAACCGCTGCTCTACCAGCTGAGCTACAAGGGCACGGCGCTCCGGTTAGCATATTTGGTGCGCCAGTAAAGACAAAACTCCGTTTTGAGCGCGCCGGAGCTGCCGGCGCAGGCATCCTGAAAACGGCCAATTGGCTTCCTATATCGTTCGAAGGTGCAATCGCATAGGCGAGGGTGTCGCATGATCAGACTTGTCGTCATTGCCCTGATCGTCGTCGTGGCCTGGTTTCTCCTGGTGAAGCTCATCAGGCAAGTGAAGAACGCCAACATCGACTGGACCGGTATCGCCACCATCATCGGCTTCATCGCGCTCGCCTTCTGGCTGCGTCATATCACCGGCATGGGCTGAGGCCTCCCGCCGCCGAACTGTCGACCGGCGCTCCTCGCCGGTCGTTATTACGCGCCTGGCGCAAACCTGTTCAGAAAAATCGAAAAAACCGTCGAACCTTTTTCCTTGCTGCCACGACAGATGCTCAAGAGGCGGATGGATCGCCTCTCCAGCAAGGAGATCGTCATGTTCAAGCGCACCATCGTTTCCGGCCTCATCGCCACCACTGTCGCCGCCGCCATGCTGGCCGGCTCCGTTCAGCCTTCGGCCGCCCATCACAAGCACCATCACAACAAGCACCTTGGCATCGGCATCGCCGCCGGGGTCGGTGGCTTCCTGCTCGGCACCGCGCTCGCCCAGCCGCGCACCGTCTACATCCAGGAAAATGGCGGCTCATGGCACGTCCGGCGCTGCCTCAACCGCTATCAGAGCTACGATCCGTACTCCGACACCTATGTCGGCTACGACGGCTATCGTCACCGCTGCCGGCTTTGAGAGGACCCGTTCAGGCAACCGGAAGAAGGGGCACCCCACGGCCCCTTTTTCTTTGTCTGGAGGGTTGCCCGCTCGCGCTTATGGCGTCAGGCCTTAGCCGTCCTGCCGCCGATCATCTTCGTTACCGCCGCTGCCGCATCGCGCACCAGCGGGCCGATCTCGGCCAGCCGCTCCGGCGTGACCCGCACCGTCGGTCCCGAAACAGACACGCCGCCGATCGGCTCGCCGAACTCGTTGAAGATCGCCGCGGCAACGCAGCGCATGCCGGGGTGCCGTTCCTCGTCGTCGACCGACCAGCCGCGCAGCTTGATCGTCACCAGATCACGGGCCAGCGCCGAGATGTCGGAAAGCGTCTTTTCGGTGAAGCGCTCCAGCCCGGTCCGGCGCAGGACGGCGCCGACGCGCTGCGGCTCGAGATGCGCCAGCACCGCCTTGCCGATGCCCGATGCATGGAAGGAGCTGCGCGTGCCCGGCCGGAAGAAGGCGCGAATCGCCTGATGCGTCTCGACCTGGCTGACGAAGACGACGCAGTCGTCCTCGGCGACGCCGAGATTGGCGGTCTCGCCGGTCTTCTCCATCAATTCCTGCATGACGATGCGGGCGCGGTCGACCAGCTTGCGGCGGCGCAGGAACGCCGCGCCCATGCGATAGGTCTCGACGCCGATCGACCACAGCTGGTCGGTGCTGTCGAACTCGACCATGCCGTGGTTTTCCAGCGTCGTCAGCATGCGGTAGGCGGTGGAGGCGGGGAGGCCGCTCTGCGCGGCGATCTCGCTCAGCGACAGGCCGCTGCCTTCGGCGACGATGGCCAGGATGCGCAGCGCCCGGTCGAGCGACTGCACCGAAGTCGCCTCGGCCGGACCGTGGAAGGCGCGCGGCCGTCCGCGCTGGCGTTTTTCGGCGGTCTCCATAGTGGCATTCTTGCCGATTTCGCCAAATGCGCAATGAAAAAGTTTTTCACTGATTTGGCCAACAAGTTTTGTGGAAAACAGAAAAAGCTATGAAATCATGACGTAGAAGCCGTTTCTTGGAAATGAAAAAATATTCTGAAAAAATTGAAAAATAAGTGGCGCGCTGCCATTCTCGGCCATCAACAATTCCGTGGAGGCTGACATGGCCAGGATGCGCGCAGTCGACGCAGCGGTTCTCGTTCTGGAAAAGGAAGGCATTTCTTGCGCCTTTGGAGTGCCGGGTGCTGCCATCAACCCGTTCTATTCGGCGCTGAAGGCGAGGGCTACGATCCGCCATATCCTGGCGCGCCATGTCGAGGCGGCCTCGCACATGGCCGAAGGTTATACCCGCGCCAGATCAGGCAATATCGGTCTGTGCATCGGCACGTCGGGCCCGGCCGGCACCGACATGATCACCGGGCTCTATTCGGCCGCGGCCGATTCCATCCCGATCCTCTGCATCACCGGCCAGGCGCCGCGGGCGCGTCTCAGCAAGGAGGATTTCCAGGCCGTCGACATCGCCGCCATCGCAGCACCCGTGGCCAAATGGGCGGTCACCGTGATGGAACCCTATCTGGTGCCTATGGCGCTGCAGAAGGCGTTCCACCTGATGCGCTCGTCGCGGCCGGGGCCGGTTCTCATCGACCTGCCGGTCGACGTGCAACTGGCCGAGATCGAGTTCGACATCGACGCCTATGAGCCGCTGGTGCCGTTCAAGCCGGCAATGTCGCGCGGCCAGGCCGAGAAAGCGCTGAAAATGCTCAACGCGGCGGAAAGACCGTTGATCGTCGCCGGCGGCGGCATCATCAATGCCGATGCCTCGGATCTGCTGATCGAGTTCGCCGAAGTCACCGGCGTGCCCGTGATCCCGACGCTGATGGGCTGGGGCGCGATCCCCGACGACCACCGGCTGATGGCCGGCATGTGCGGGCTGCAGACTTCGCATCGTTACGGCAACGCGACGATGCTCGAGGCCGATTTCGTCTTCGGCATCGGCAACCGCTGGGCCAACCGCCACACTGGCTCCGTCGACGTCTACACCAGGGGCAGGAAATTCATCCATGTCGACATCGAGCCGACCCAGATCGGCCGTGTCTTCGCGCCGGACCTCGGTGTCGTCTCGGATGCCGGTGCGGCGCTCAAAATGCTGCTCGACGTCGCCACCGAATGGAAGACGGCGGAAAAACTGCGCGACTGGTCGGGCTGGGCCAGGGCATGCCAGGGCCGCAAGAAGACGATGAAGCGCAAGACGCATTTCGACCAGGTGCCGCTAAAACCGCAGCGCGTCTACGAGGAGATGAACAAGGCATTCGGCCGCGACACCACCTACGTCACCACGATCGGGCTTTCGCAGATCGCCGGCGCCCAGTTCCTGCATGTCTACAAGCCGCGCAACTGGATCAATTGCGGCCAGGCCGGCCCGCTCGGCTGGACGCTGCCGGCCGCACTTGGCGTTCGCGCCGCCGACCCGCAGCGCAACATCGTGGCGCTGTCCGGTGACTATGATTTCCAGTTCATGATCGAGGAACTGGCGGCCGGCGCGCAGCACAAATTGCCCTATATCCATGTCGTCGTGAACAATGCCTATCTTGGCCTGATCCGCCAGGCGCAGCGCGGCTTTTCGATGGATTTCGAGGTCAGCCTCGCCTTCGAGAACGTCAACCGGAAAGACGATCCAGAGGCTGGCTACGGCGTCGACCATGTCGCTGTCGCCGAGGCGATGGGCTGCAAGGCGGTCCGGGTGCGCAGGCCGGAGGAATTCGCCGGCGCCTTCAAGCAGGCGCAGCGCCTGATGAAGGAGCACCAGGTTCCGGTCGTGCTCGAATTCATCTTGGAGCGCGTCACCAACATTTCGATGGGCACCGAAATCGACAAGATCACCGAATTCGAGGACCTTGCCGAACATCACGAAGACGCGCCGACGGCGATCGTCATGCTGGACTGAACGGAGAAAAAAGAATGCCACGGTTTTCAGCCAATCTTTCGATGCTCTTTGGCGAGCACGATTTCCTCGACCGCTTCGAAGCCGCCGCCCGCGCCGGTTTCAGGGGTGTCGAATATATCGGCCCTTATGACCATGCGCCCGATGTCGTTGCGGCGAGGCTGAAGAAGAACGGCCTGACGCAGGTGCTGTTCAACCTGCCGGCCGGCGACTGGGCAAAGGGCGAGCGCGGCATTGCGGTGTTGCCGGATCGTGTTCCCGAGTTCCGGCAAGGCATCGCCAAGGCGATCACCTATGCGCAGGCGCTGGGTTGCGAACAGGTCAACTGCCTCGCCGGCATCGCACCGCAAGGCGTCGAGCGTTCGGTGCTGGAGGACGTCTTCGCCGAGAACCTGGCTTTCGCGGCCGAGAAGCTGGAGCAGGCCGGCGTGAGGCTGCTGATCGAGCCGATCAACACCGGCGACATTCCCGGCTTCTTCCTCAACTATTCGGACCAGGCCCTGGCGCTCATCGACCGCGTCGGCTCAAAAAACCTGTTCCTGCAATACGACATCTATCACATGCAGATCATGGAGGGCGATCTCGCCCGCACCATCGAGGCAAACCTCGACCGCATCGCGCATATCCAGCTGGCGGACAATCCCGGCCGTCACGAGCCGGGGACGGGCGAGATCAATTTTCCTTTTCTATACAGTCACATCGACCGCATCGGCTATACCGGCTGGATCGGGGCGGAATACAAGCCGAAGGGCGGGACGGAAGCCGGGCTGGGCTGGTTCCGGGAGTTTGCAGGGCAGGCGGCGGCGTAGGGGACGTTTACAATTGACGTCGAGTTCCGTCGCGCCCCCCTCTGGCCTGCCGGCCATCTCCCCCACGGGTGGGGAGATCCGCAGTTTCGGCCTCGGCTTGTAACTTTCTAAAACCTCGTAGATTGGCGAAAGCGGCGGTGACATCCAATCTCCCTCCCTGTGGGGGAGATGGCCGGCAGGCCAGAGGGGGGCGCGACGGAACGCGGCCTTAAAAGAACGGAGAACAAAAATGGACATTATCGGCTTCATCGGCCTCGGCATCATGGGCACGCCGATGGCGGGGCATCTGCTCGACGCCGGCTACACCGTCGTCGCCAGCGACCATCGCTCGAAACCGCCGGCCGATCTTGTCGCCAAAGGTCTAAAAACCGTCACCGGCCATCACGCCGTGGCAAAGACGGCCGAGATCATCATCACCATGGTTCCCGACACGCCTGAGGTGGCCGACGTGCTGTTCGGCGACAACGGCGTCGCCTCGGGTTTGACCGCGGGCAAGCTGGTCATCGACATGAGCTCGATCTCGCCGATCGAGACCAAGGTTTTCGCCAGGAAGATCAACGACCTCGGCGGCGACTATCTCGATGCGCCGGTGTCGGGCGGCGAGGTCGGCGCCAAGGCCGCGTCGCTGACCATCATGGTCGGCGGCGAGGAAAAGGCCTTCGAGCGCGCCAGGCCGGTGTTCGAAAAAATGGGCAAGAACATCACGCTGGTCGGCCCCAACGGCGTCGGCCAGACTACCAAGGTCGCCAACCAGATCGTCGTCGCGTTGACCATTGAAGCGATCGCGGAAGCGCTTGTTTTTGCATCGAAAGCCGGCGCCGATCCGGCCAAGGTGCGGCAAGCGCTGATGGGCGGGCTGGCGGCCTCGCGTATCCTCGAAGTGCATGGCGAACGAATGATCAAGCGCAGCTTCGCGCCGGGCTTTCGCATCGAGTTGCACCAGAAGGACCTTAATCTCGCTCTCGAAGGCGCCAAGACCCTCGGCGTCGCGCTGCCCAACACCTCGACCACGCAGCAATTGTTCAACTCCTGCGCGGCCAATGGCGGCGCCAAGGAGGATCATTCGGCGCTGGTCAAGGCGCTGGAGCGAATGGCGGGGCAGGAGTTAGGGGAGTAGGGGAGTAGGGGAGTAGG
>NZ_JBVVQE010000109.1:0-14257 GCF_055811435.1 Mesorhizobium sp. WSM4837 | reverse complement strand
CCCTCCCTTCGTCACACCCCCGCCGCCGAGTCTCATCCTGATTGACGCTGAGTCTCACCTTGATTGTCGCCGCGCAGCTGAGTAAATAAATGCGACCCGGGGCTGTTTGCCTCATAGTGGCTGTGGAGGAGGGGAGAGATGACCGGCTTGATCAGATTTGAGAGGCCAGTCATTGTTCAGGTTAGCCGCCGGAGCTCGGAGCGAATCGTGTTGGACGTCAACGACGCAGCCGCTATCTTGCTCCGGGATCTGCATCATGAGACCGATAAACGCAGAATAGCGATGGACACCTGTCTGCAGGTGTTACGCGGTAAGACCCATCCACCAGCCGCTCGACGAGCTTTCGTGGCAGCCGCGCTCGAAGCACGCATTCTGCGCAGCGATTGAGATCTAGGACGCCGCTCATGAATTTCGGCCATCTGCGCATCGCTATTGGGCAGAACACCCCTGCCGGCATCCGCCAGGAGCAAGCCAACCCCGCTCTTTCCGCGGTGGCTTTCCCGGTCTGGCGCCGGACCTTCCACCATCAAAACACAAGAGGATGCCAGCCAGCTGCGGCCGCTCGGCTTCGCCGTCGCGGTGATCGTGATTGCAGCCAGAGGTAAACGGAGCCATAGGGCGAGAATTGGCCCGCTGCAAATGGCACAGCGTCGATGACGCCACAACGGTCTCCAGAAGTGCCGTTCGAATCCTTCCCCAGCTTGGCCCTACATCCGATCTCCCGGAACGCGCTCCGCGGATCGGTGGCGTGTGACCGCCGATGCTTCTCCCGATGTCGGGAGCGGGTTTCGGCGATCAAGATCGGAAAGATGATAGTGATACTGAATTATATCCGAAACTGGCTGGCTGTGAGCCGTCTCCACCCCGGCGGCTTTTCATTTGCGGCTAGAAACTGGCATATAGGCCAAGGGCGAGGAGAGGCATGGCACGTAAACCGTTCATTTCAATCGGCGAGGAAGAGTTCACGAAGTCTAGATTTCGTAGGCTCTCTCGGGCTGCCAAGGTCGAGCTTATGGTTACGTGGTTTCAGGAGCACTTCGAAGATCCGGCCGAGAAGACTCCCTACGAAAGTGCAGAGGGCGGTTACCAATGGATTTGGGGTGGCCCTTACAACGCGGATGAAGAGATTCAGGACACGTTTTCCGAGGTTGTCGACTTCGACACGATGCAGAAAGCCCTAGAGGAAATTGAAAAGGACGGCTTGTATGACTGGGCTCCGACCGACATCGGGAATGACGCGCCATACGAAGAGGACGACGGAATCTATAGCATCAACGATCCCCTGCCGGACATCATCCCACCTGAAGATGTAGAGGACGATGACGCGCTGACGGTCGAACAACTTCGACAGGAAATGCTTCAGCGCCTAGATAGACTTGAAGACCTGATCAGAGCCGGCCAACGCGATCGGGGGATGATCGGTCACAACAATCCGCCAAGTCCGATCGATGACCTTCCTGTTACCAGAGGCGACTTGGATGAAATTCAGCGCGCTATCGGGGAACTTCGCCATCAAGCTCAGGCACCTGAGCCTGCAATTGAAGCTGTTCACGCAAGCAGCACCGTGCTCCGGCGCGTAGCAGGGACCATTGGAGGCTGGTTAATGGACCGTGTTAATGCAACCGTCGATGCTGGGATTCAAGGTCTGATACCGGGTGCGGTCGGTGCTGTCGTTATTGCATACGCTGGCCAGCTGTATGAGCTACTTCAAGGTGCAGCTGCTGCGGCAATGCACTGGGTTCAAGCCCTGCCGCTCCCTTTCTGAAACTACACACGCGAGAACACATATTCATGACTCGATGAGATTTGCTTGCGTGGTTGGCACTCCCGCCCGTAGGATCATCGATCCCGACTCACCAAGAGGCCTGATATGGACATTCCATTAGCAAACGGAATCGTCGCTGATTTCCGCAGCCAAGAGAACCTCGGGCTAGCGCTGGACCACCAGCACTATGCCGGCGATCTCGTGGAGGCTTGGAACATCGATGCGGAGGAATGGATTCGCGAGAACTATCCCGATGCCGACGACGAGACCGTCGCCAATGCGGCGCTTCGGATCGAGGAAGCAGGCCCTTGGGTATACACCGACCGGGAGTTTTGAGCCCAGGGTCCCACTCGTTAGATAGAGTGCGGATAATCTACAGGCTGAGTGCCACGTGGATCATCCGCCTACGAGCAAAACTTGGAAGTTTCTCATGTCTGCTAAGTGTTGTAGAAATAATAAGAAAAGAAGCTTAACTGGGGTTCTTGGAAGCTTTTCGAACTTTCTGTCTGGCACCTCCAGCCGAATTGCGAGCGCTCGCGAGGGACGCTGGGATGTCAGAATTTGCGATGGGACAATCCGACGCATCGACTCTCACGTTCAAGTCGGAGGAGTGCCGGCCGAGGCGATTGCGGTCCTCTCGGCAACGCCGGATCAGATCGAGGTCGCCGGGCTCAAAGGTGTAAAGTCGGGCCAGGTCGTCACGGTCCGCCGGGAATCCCGGTAGTTGTTCCCGCTCGGCTTCGCTCAGCGTGCTTGCGCCTTCGCTCATCAGCGCGCTGATGACCATGGCCGGAAGCGGAAAGGAAAGGTGGCGCCGCAGGTCGGCGGGCTGGGGCTGGGCCGCCAGCGTCTCGAACAACTGCGCGGCGATCGCCTCGACCTGCTGCGCGAGCAGCTTCACCCTGCGGTTTTTGAAGACCGGCGCCACGATCGTGCGTAACCGGGCATGCTCGCCCCCCTCGTGCGAGACCAGCCACCCCGGCGAACCGAGAATCACCGAATCCGGGGTGAATGCCGCACCCTCTAAGCGATGGAAGGGCGGAAGGTGACCGGTATGCGTATTTCGTAAAAGCCGGACAGGGATTCCGCTAAGTCGCGGACAGGCGTTTCGCTAAGTCCCGGACAGTTTGGCGGCGGTGGTCCTCGGGTGCCTGGTTGTCATCATGGGCGATTGATTTCGCCGTAAGCCGCGGTCTTCGGCGAGCGACTGACGGCTGGCTGAGTAGTTGCCGAACCATGAACCCACCCGGGCTCCGCGCTTGGCTCAAACTCTCCGCGTTCAAGCCTTTGCAGCGTTAGACTAGCTCGCTGCAGAGCGGCCCTCACTGCAAGTGCAGTTTTGTGGATGCTCCACGGATCGTCACTGTAGCCGTTGTCGGCTAGGATACCCTTAGCCCTGCCGATGCATCAATCCCTCATCGATTGCCAAAAGACATTCTCGATTGGCATTGTCCCCGGGATGGGATCAGCGATGCCTTCCACTCCAGCAACTGGATCGGTTGATGGCAACGGATATTTTTTCCACATGCCCTCATACAGCTCGGTGTGCCAGTGGAGCTGTTCACTCGGATTGTCGTAGAATTTTGCAAGCCATTCGTCGTGCACGGCCTTGGCAAAACGGTGCGCCTCCCGGTCCGTGATGAGGCCGGTGTGAGCGCATCTACACCGGCAGCAGCAGGACGACCCAAGCTGGTTCCATTGACCGAGCGATTTCCGAGCCGAAGCTGCGCCCACTCGCGTTCAAACTCCGCAAGCACCTCTGCGTATTTCCTTGGTTCCCAGCGTCTTGTTGACTTCTCAGCGGCCGGTCAACACGGCAATGTCGGCTGGAACCCGCTTTCGGAACCAGCAAACGCCGGTCTTGCGATGCTTTGTTGGACGGCTCATAGCTAGGACCATGTGTAACACCTGTGCGTAGCACTCGGGTAGCCTAAGCATTTAATTTTGCTTGTTTTTCAGCTGCATCAACACCTCAGCAAGGTGATGGTGCCCAGAGGCGGATTAGGCGAAAGCACGTTGCTCGCTCTCAAGCGCTCAATTCCCGGAAGGTATGGGCGACCGCGAAACCCTATAGGGGAAAGCGCCACATTAAGTCCGCCGTGCCGAAAAGTGCCAACTGCCGGTTGGTAGACGCGACGCACCCGGCCGCGTATAATTTTTTCACGATCCTCGCACCGGGCAAATCCCGACCCACCCCGCGCTCGGTGGTCGCTTGGTCGACCCGTCGCTCTCCTGTGCGGCGGGTTTTTCGTTTCCGGATGGAACAGTTGGTTGGAGGGGAAGTTCGTCCCTTCGGCATCTCTTGTGCAGAATTGCCACAAGAGCTGTTCGGAGAGTCGGATGAGTGTGCAAAGGGTTGGTCCAATTGAAGAGCACGCAATAACCGCAATCCTCAACAGGGCTGACCGTGGGGACAGCGTTTCGATCAAGGCGACATCGACCATATTCGGCACGCTGCGCCTATAGAAGCAGCTACTGCCCTCGGCCTGTCGGTGGCATCCGATAAGGGCGGGTAGTAGCCGTTCAATCTAGCGCGAGCCGGTTGTCCTCGCCACAGTTGTTCGCGGTCCCATTGTACGAAATTGGTTGTTGATTTTTACAAGCGGCGTGCCAACAAATGGGTGCTTGGGTTTATGTCCAGGGAGGCCTCAGGTGGACATCGAGACGGACTGCGAGCGCATAGCCGTGGAGCTTGTGCACGAGGCCATCCAGAAGGTCCCGCACGGTGGCGCAGTCTCCGTCAAGGCCGTTATAGCTGCGGTTCGCCAAGATGGCCCTGACCTCGAAATCAGTAACACGGCCCTGGTCGACGTTATCGTGGCGACCGCTCCGGCGTTTGGACGCGCAGTAGCCTTCGACCTTAACGAATAATGCTGTGACAACTCATCCGGCCGCCTCCGGGAACCTTCAGCAACCAAATGAGTCGCGTAAAAAGCTTAAGGCGAACCGTTATGGCCACCCGAGATAGGGATAATCGTTCCTTCCGAGAATTGATCAGTTCGGAAGATAATCGTCGGAAGTTGCGCAAGCAGCTAAGCCTGTTGGACGACCGACCTTTGCCGCCGAAGCTTGCTGCTTTAGCGGTGGAGCTTCAGGAGGAGCTTGAGCGGCGAGAGCAAGAATGGGCTGAGGAGACCGCGGCTGCCCTAGTTCCCAGCAACGTGCCGCATTTTTTCAGCCCCTCGGTCAGCGTGAGAACTGAGCCTCCCGATCAGACGCGCAGCGTCGACACTGCTGAGGCAGCAGTTGAGAAACTCCTGAACTGCACTAAGCGTGGCCCCAAGTGGAACCTCGCGCTGCGCGTTTGCATTGCCGTGATTGCCGACAAGTTGGAAGCTGAGGAGGCCCGTAAGGCATTCCTGGCTGCTGCCGAGGAGGAGGAGGTATTACGCCACTTTGGTTAGGTCTCCTGGATGCCCGCGCAGCCCTACCCGATCGCGGCCCGCTCAGAAATTTCTACCAAATATTCCGACCCACTCTAGTTACCCTTCATGACAACCCTTTGGTTTGTCCCTCGGGTGTTCGTGAAGATTGATCGGACGGCGGCAGGCATGGCTGCAACAATGCGAGGGCAGCCCTTGAGCAGCTCAAGAGGTGGACCCGGAGAGGACCTCGCTGGCACAAGGCGTGGACGCTTTGCCTGTTAGCGATGGAGGGCGATCGGATTGACCCCCATGTCGTCGCTAGGCTTTCGTGGCTGCCGCTAAGGAGGCGGAGATGTATCTCTCGCCCGAGTAGGAGGTGTCATGGCCCTATATGGGAAAGACGGGCCATTTATCCATCGAGCTTCAACGGCTCATGTTCGGGGAGATAATGATGCAGCACCTCGCCACGGTTTCGCTTGTCGAACGTGAGGCCACAGACAGGGCAGACTCGAAATGCTCTGCTTCGTCGTTCACAGGCGGCCCGTGGCGCTTGCCCTTGATCCCGGTTGCGGGGTTGTTGGTTCTATCTCGGCTCACGTTGATTGTCCGAACTGTGATGGGGACGGCCCGACAGCCGCTGCGGGGTAGGCAACCGACCGGCGGGCCTAACCGGCGGGGTGTGGTCGTGTCCGCCGGCTGGGACCAACAATAAGCCGTTTCGTGCAGAATTGCTAATTTAGTAAACGATCACAATCCGTTCCACTAGCCACCAGATGGGACGGGCCTAGACTCGATTCTGTGCGTAAACGAGTGAGTTCCGGTGCTGGCCGGCTGGAGTTCATTTGTCCGATGATGCCCACCTTGGTGGCCAAGCCGGCCCAAGGAGACGATTGGACTCACGAGTCAAGTCGACGGCCACTGCTCTCAAATTCTCATCGACAACGAAGTAACCCGGTTCCTTTGATGTGAAAATGTCTCCTATCTGCGGCAATTCACATCAAGTCATCCGGAATCCTGCATACTTGTAATATTTGTTTGCAGTATTTTAACATAATTTAATGAAAAAATGCTTTTCATTATCCCGACATTACATCTAAAAGTGAGTCGGACCTGCGCGGATGGCAGCAGGAATCGGAATTTTGACCACTGCCAGGAGAGAATATGCCTTCCATATCTACTCGCAGCGCCAACGCAACGGACGCAGAGACGGTCGCCCGTTTCATTCACGCGCTACTCGATGAACTCACTGGCGGGAAAGCGCCCACGCCCGAGGTCGTCAGACAAAGCGCGGAGACGGTGCTTGCCGACGCTGGCGGGTCGCTGTGATCGCAAGTGCAGATGACGAGCCGGTCGGCATCATGGTGCTGAATGAATGCACGGCGATCCATGCAGGAGGCAAGTTCGGCTACATTTCGGAGCTGTATGTTCGACCCGACATGCGCTCCAAAGGGATTGCCCCTCATCTGCTTGAGGTCGCCTCGCAGGAAAGCCGTGCTCGTGGCTGGAAGCGACTTGAGGTTGGAGCGCCCGGGCAACCAAAATGGAAGCGCACGCTCGATTTCTATCTGCGGAACGGGTTCGAGGAAGTCGGCCCTCGGCTCTGTCGGATAATCTAGACTCAGAGTGTCTGCTGTGGACTGGCTCAAAGCAACCTGCACGATCTCAGCGGATTGAGGTCCGGCGTGGTCGCTGCCTGCCGCTGCAATCGTACCAGCATCGTCATCGCAAATGTGTGCCTCAGATAATGCAAGATTCCCGTCACGCCGGCGGCCGCCCGGAACGCATCGGCAAAAACCGCCGTCAATCGGGTCACGCTAACGGCGTTTCCTTGAGTGTTGAGGAACCGAGCCGAGGGCGGCAATCTGCCAACCTACAGGGGCGCTGCATAGACGACCGCACCTGACGTGCACCCGGTTACGCAGCGTATAGCCGAATAACGGATCATTCCTATGAGGGTAGTTTCATGAAATTGTATGCGAAACTCTTTGGTGGAGCGGCAGCGTTGCTCGCTGCCTGGCCGGCGATGGCCAGTGCCGCGGTGGTGAGCGAACCGGCGCCCTACAATCCCAATTTCTCTTTCATTGGCGGCGTCGGCGTCATCGACATCGAGGCCAACGAGCTAGTCTATCGGGATCCCGGCAGCGGCTCCAAGCTGAGCCACCTTATCTGGGAAAGCACCGCTCCGGTCGTTTCAGCCGAGATGACGGCGCGCAGCGAGGCCGGCTGGACCGCCAAGCTGTCCGGTCAGATCGCCTTCAGCGGCGACAGCTACATGGAAGACTATGACTGGAACCCGCGATTCTCGACCAATGATGGCTGGAACGACTGGAGCGACCGTTCGCGCTTTTCCGAGACCGATCTTGATCACTTCTATTCGGCAACCGTCGCGCTCGGCCACGACTTCCAGGTCAGCGACCAACTGCTGATCAACGTCAACGGTGGCTTCAAGTACACCTCGGTCAAGTGGACTGCCTATGGCGGCTCTTACGTCTCCAGCGATGCCGGCTTCCGGGATTCGGTTGGCGACTACCCAGGAGGCGCAAAGGTCATCAGCTACCAGCAGAAATTGCCGGTCGCCTTCGCCGGCATAGATGCGACCTATGTCCAGAATCGCTGGAACTTCGGCTTTGCGCTGAAGGGCGGGATGACCTTCTCGGCCGGCGATACCGATCATCACTGGCTGCGTGACCTGCGCTTCGAGGATGGTTTCGAATCGGCGCCGGTTCTGATGGTCGGCGGCAGCGTCGGCTACCAGTACAACGAGCGGACCAGCTTCTTCGTCTCCGGTTCCTACGAAAAGGTGTTCACCGCTCGCGGCGACTACAACACCTATGACATGTCGACCGGCGCAAAAAGGGACGGCGACGACGACCGGATCGGCGGCGATTTTGCCGCGGCGACGGTGATGGTCGGCATCAAGACCTCGTTCTGATTGAATGAACCCGACCGGCCCCAAACCGATGTCTGCACGGCGCAGCCGAGCTGTCGTTCCGCGGTAGACCGTCTCTGATCTCGCAGCATCGTCCTTGTCCCCGATTGGTATTAGGAGAGAGATGCAAACCGGTTGGGCCATCGAATAGGCCCATTGCGACAGCTGTGAGCTGATAGCCCTCAATCGTCGGCTTCCAGACAACGTCGAGCCGCACTCAGAACCCGCGTTCAACTTTATCGGACGATCGGTACCAACGGACGTGTTGTTCACCGCCGACTGAGAGCGCGTCGCACCGAACATTCACGGCAGCGAGGAAATGGCCCGATTCTTTCGATGTGATCGAGCGTGAAGCACGCGACGTCGGCTGAGCAAGACCGAGCGGTTCCTCCACCATCTGCATGAACATGCTCCGGAACTTTCAATCGCGGCTGACCTGGCCCGCCGAACTGGCTACCATTGCGGCAGGTCTCAGCCGTGACATTGAGGCTGTCCGGGCGCCAATCACCAGTCCTGGAGCACGAGCCCGGTCGAAGGCCAGATCAACCACCTCAAGACGACCAAGCGCCAGATGTACTGGCGCGCCGCCTATCCACTCCTCCGGAGGCTACTTCTGGCAGCCGCTTGACCCAACCGGACAAAGGGACACCCGAAAAAAGTAGTCCCTGCCCCAAATATGCGGAAGAACCCAATTTGGCCTTAGCTTGACGCGCCCGCGCGCCTGACGGCGCGTGCCGGGTGCTCGTGAACCGAGCCGCTTTTTCTTCGGCAGGCTCAGGCGGTCTCGGCCATCCGGCTTCGCCCCCTGGCGCGGGCAGCCTGTCGGCTGCTGACGGTCGCCGGCCTGTCGGCCGACGCGGTTTGTTCGTTGGCCTTTCCCGGCGGCGCGGGGTGGGCGGCACTCCCTTCTAGGCCCGCCGCGGCATCCCGCAACCCTTCGCTTCGCTTCGGGTCCTACTCTTGCGTTCCGGTCCTTCGGATGCGGTCCGCCTCCGACGGCGGGCCTTTCCGGTCGCGTCTCGCCGCCCACCCCCTTCCGGGGAAAGGCGCGGCGAGTGGTTAGCGGAGGACGAAAGGAATGCGTGCAAACGACAAGCGTTGCGCCAGCGCAGAGGCTGGCGCGGCTAAGGGCGGGCGCCCGGGCGCCAGCCTTTATCAGGAGATCACGGACAGCATCATTGCCGAACTGGAGCGCGACACCGTGCCATGGGTCAAGCCATGGGGCAGCGCAAAGGCCGACCTCGGTCTGCGGGGGAATGCCGCCACCGGGCGCCGCTATTCCGGCATCAACATCCTCATCCTGTGGGGCGCCGTCATCGAGCGCAGCTATCCCGGCCAGAACTGGCTGACCTTCCGGCAGGCGCTTGCTCTTGGCGGCCATGTCAGGAAGGGCGAGCGCGGCACAACAATGGTGCATGCCGACCGCTTTGTCCCCAAAAACGAGAAGGAGCGCGCCAAGACAGACGGCGACGAGCCGCAGGCCGTGCCCTATTTGAAGCGCTTCACCGTCTTTAACATCGCGCAGTGCGACGGCCTGCCCGAGCACCTTTACGGCAACGCCGAACCGCTGCCCGAACGCGAGATCATCCCACAGGCCGAGGCGCTTATTGGAGGAAGCGGCGCGGATTTCCGCATCGGCGGCGATCGCGCTTTCTACATGCCGGGCAGTGGCACCATTCAGGTGCCGCCGAAGCCGGCATTCTTTCAGCAGATCGACTATTACCGCACCTGCTTCCACGAGCTTGGCCACTGGACCGGCCACCCGGCGCGGCTGGCGCGCGACCTCTCGGGCGCCTTCGGTTCCAAGACCTATGCGCGCGAGGAATTGGTTGCCGAAATCGCCGCAGCCTTTGTCTGCTCGACGCTCGGCATCGAGCCGACCGTGCGCCATGCCGACTATATCGGCACATGGCTGAAGGTGCTGCGCGAGGAAAATCGCGCCATCTTCCGCGCCGCCAGCCTTGCCTCCAAAGCCGCCGATTTTCTTCTTGGCTTTAACGCCGAGACCGAAGGCGCGCAACAAGATGAGATCGCGGCATGAGCGTCGCGCGATCCCGACACCCTGCAGACCGAACCGACGCCGCAAGGCGAGCAGACGCTCATTCCCGTGTCCGGCCGGTCACCACGCGCAACCGCCTTGCCCTCTTGGCCGACGCGCCCGCGCGCGGCGCAGAAGCCGCTCGATACCGGGCTGCTCGATGAAGCCGACAGAAATCAACTCGACCTGATTTGAGAGGAGTTTTCCCATGATCTTGATCACCGACGAACTGCGCGCCCAGCTGCTCGCCAATGGCGCAACTGACATCGAGACCGACCATGTCCCGGTGGTAAGACTATTCGATCCAACCGGGCCAGCAACCTGGCTTCTCACCGAACTCGACGCCGACGGCGACACAATGTTCGGCCTTTGCGACCTCGGCTTCGGCTTCCCGGAACTCGGCAGCGTCAGCCTTGCCGAGCTTGCAAGCGCCAAGGCTCGGCGTGGCCTCGGAATCGAGCGCGACCTCTGGTTCAAGGCGCGCTTTCCGCTCTCCGTTTACGCCCAAGCGGCGCGCAGCGCCGGCCACATCACCGAAGCCGAGCGGCTTCTGCGGCAGGCAGCGGAAGCACTGCCAAATCCCATTCCGAGCTTCCGCCAGACGCGGCGGAGCAAGAGCGCCGATAAGGCGCAAAACCGCCCCCGCCGCGCCGGCCTTCGGCCCTTGCGGCGGGGACAATTCCACCCCCAACGAAGGAGACGAACCATGCAGCTTGCCCATATTCCTTTCGACCGGCTCAGCATTTCCACGCTCACATGGGGCCATTCCAGCGCGCCCGACGTGTTGGACATCCTGCCGTCCGTTCGCGCGCGCGGCGTCCTTGTGCCGCTTCTGGTGCGGCCCAACATCGAGCCGGATAGCTTCGAGATCGTCGCCGGCCGGCGCCGCTATCTCGCCGCGAAGTCGCTCGCCGACGAGCGCGGTGAGGGCGATGCCTTGCCCTGCGCCATCATGGAAGACGGCGACGACTCCGATGCGCTCGAGGCCTGCTGATCGAAAACTTCGCCCGGCGCGATCCCGACGAGGTGTCGCAGCGGGAGACGTTTTCGCGGCTGATCAAGGAGGGCTGCAGCGTGCCGACATCGCCGCCACTTTCGGCATCACCGAGCTTTTGGTCAAACGCATTCTGGCGCTCGGCGACCTCTTGCCGAAAATCCGCGAGGCCTATCGGCGCGCGGAAATCGACGCCGAGACGGCGCGCAATCTGACCATGGCCTCCAAGGCGCAGCAGAAGGATTGGCTGGCGCTTTATGCCGATCCGGAGCAATACGCGCCGCGCGGCGACCAGTTGAAACAATGGCTGTTCGGCGGCCAGTCGATTTCCTCAGAGGTGGCGCTGTTTGTCGTCGAGGATTATCCGGGCCTGATCGTCTGCGACCTGTTCGGCGAGGACAGCTATTTCGCCGACGCCGACCTGTTCTGGCAAAAGCAGAACGAGGCGATCGCTGCCAGACGCGACGCCTATCTGGAAGCCGGCTGGCCGACGTGGCCGTGCTGGAACCGGGGCAGTTTTTCCAAGTCTTGGGACCACGAAAAGACGCCGAAGAAAAAAAGGTGGCAAGGTCTTCATATCAGTCTCGCATCGCAGCGCGGTCGAGTGCCACGAGGGCTGGCTGTCGCGCAAGGATGCCCGCCGCGCCCGCCCGCAAGGCGAGGGCGGCGAGCACGAAGAAACCCCCGCATAGCCGTCGCGACCGGAACTCACCGGGCCGATGCAGAACCATGTCGATCTGCATTGCCATGCCGCGGTGCGCGCGGCCATGCTCGACCGTCCGGGTGTCGCGCTGCGCCTGATGGGGGCGCATCCCATCACAGGTTCGGGCCTGTGGCAGGTTCGCCACGAGCCGCAGCGTACCGCCAATGAAGCGGTGGCGGCAAGCCTCGCAGCCTGCAAGGCCGAAGCCGTATTCTGCGAAGGCGGCGCGAGGTTTTGGCGCTGCTGGGGCAACCGGAGGAGGCTGGCGCGGTCGTCGGCGGCAACGGCGATGCCTTTGCCACAGCGCGCGTCTTCGCCCGGCTGTCGACGCTGTCCGACGACGATGTCCTGCGCGTTCTCGCCATCGTCATGGCCGAGACGGTCGAAGCCGGCAGCGCCGTCATCGAGGCGCTTGCCAATCACCTGAATGTCGATATGGCCAGCTCGCTGGCAAGCCGACGACGCCCTCTTCGACCTGTTGCGCGACAAGGAAATTGCCAATCTGATACTCGCCGATATCGGCGGCAAGCATGTCGCCCACGGCAATGTTTCGAGAAGGTGAAGACGCAAAAGACAACCATCCGCGACTTCCTGTTCGACGAGAACAGCAGGGAGAAAGTCGACGCATGGCTGCCGCGCTGGATGAAATTCCCCCCCGAAAGCTACACGACCCGGGGCGGCTTCCGCACCGCCGATCAATGGGCCAGAGTTCAGCCGCTGTTCATGGCCGAATGAACCAGCCAAGCCAGGCGGAGGCAATTCGAGTGCCGCCGCCTGGCACCTCTCTCGGCGATGCCGGCTGCACCTTTGCGGCTTTTCCGGCGCGCACCGCACGCGACATCCCGACGCCAACTCATCGCCTTCGCCAGCCCTACGCCGCGCCGGGATGCTTGCCGAGGCGCAACACGGATATAGCCACGTCCGCCCCTGGTCGACGGTGTATGAACCTGCGCAAGCCCGATGTCCGCGACGCCGCTTGGGCATCGTGTCAACCGATCGCGCGGCCTGTCTCCTAAGCGGTCTTGCGGGACAACGCGATAGCGGCCATTCGCGGCAACGTTCGTCGTTATCTGCAGCGTCTGGAGGTGCTCGCCCGGGACCCACAAAAGAACAAGGAAAGCTGAAAATCCGCCGGTTGTTCAATCGGGACGAATGGGCGATCACCAATGCGTGCCCGGTTTGCGAGCAGTCGATCGATGGCACGCTCTCCTCGGTCATGCTGGCAATGCGATCAATGCGCTGCTCGTCGCCGCGGCCAAAATCTGCGCCTGATCCTCACGGTTCTCGCGCTTTGGCTTGCCTGGTGCCTGCAAGCACTCCAGCCGAAAACGGCGAAATCGGATGCTTCCACTGGTCTTCCCGGATTCGCAATACCTACAATATCAGCGCCTTATCCGTTGTTCAGGGCCGACTACCGAGTATCTGCGCCGCGGTAGGGTTCGGCTCCGCTGAGAGGATGAAGCCGAGCGCCCCCCATACGCAAGGGCTCGCCTATACTCGTGCCGGTCATCTAGGGCTCGGCAGATCGCCAAGGCCCTGGCGGCAAGCATTCCGGATCAGGGCGAAGTTGGGTTTTGGCCATGCGTCGCGTGTGGGTCGCTGACTTGAGGTGATGTGCGTCCGGCGGCCCGCCTCGTCGCCTCGTCGAGGTTAGTCACCGAAATGATGCGCTGACCGCCGGCCAGCGGACTGACCGAAGACGCATCCACATTCTGACTTCGCGGAAAAGATGATTCAAGAGATACGAGCCATCCCCAAGGTCGGCCGGAGCGTCCCGCTCGGCCCAAGCGTGAAAGATATCATCGCCACCCACGAGGCTCTGGGGTCGAACCGCAACCCTTCGCTCTCGCTTCGGGTCCTTCTCTTCGTTCCGGTCCTTCGGATGCGATCCGCCTGGACGGCGGCCCTTCCGGTCGCAACTCGCCGCCCGCCCCGCTTCCGTCCCGCTTCCGGGGAAAGCCGCGATTGGCGAGCGGAGGCAAAACGACGCATGCAAGATAGAAGCGTGCCGTCATCGAAGAGGCAGGCAGAGGCGGGGCGCCCATGTCGTTCCCGTTTTCGTCTTGCTAAGGTCACCATTGCGCAGGAATCGGCGCAGGCCCTCGTCCGAGCAGTTCTCCGCTCGCTTGCCGCCTCGATCATAGCCAACAAAACGGGCGCGAGGATTGCTATAGGCAGAAGCTGCCGAAGCATCATATTTGCTCTTTTGCTCGGTCGGGTGGGGTCTGACCAAGAATGTTGCGAACGAAGAAGTCCAGGAGTTTGCGCTCAGTATAGATGCCTGGCGCGCCATGATCGGCACCAGGCACATAGACCATGTCGAAATCTTTTCCCGCCTTGATGAGTCGGTCGGCAAGCTGGAGCGAGGAGGACGGGTCGACATTGCGGTCCATTTCGCCGACGACGAGCATCAGCCTACCCTGCAGCCTGTAAGCATTGTCGATGGCGGAGGATTGGGAATAT
>NZ_JBVVQE010000108.1:0-14649 GCF_055811435.1 Mesorhizobium sp. WSM4837 | reverse complement strand
TTGTGGGAGAAGGTGGCCTCGCGAAGCGAGGTCGGATGAGGGGTGTTCCAGGGAACACCAACGTCTCATTCCGTCCAGCACCCCTCATCCGTCTTGGCGCATGCGCGCCAATCCACCTTCTCCCACAAGGGGAGAAGGCAAAGCAGGCCGGTAAACCTAGAAACGGGAAGCGAAGGAGGCAACGATGCGCTATCAGAACGCCACGGCGTACCGCTTCCTCGCGCCCTATCTGCTGATCTTCTCGATCTTCTGGCTGTGGCCGATCATCAACTCCTTCCTGATCTCCTTCCAGGCGACGCGCACCGTGCCGTGGCGGTTCGCGCCGACCGTCAACTGGAGCCGGCTGATCGGCGACCCGGCCTTTTTCAACGCATTGAAGAACACGCTGCTCATCCTCGTCATCCAGGTGCCGGTGATGATCACTTTGGCGATCGTCATGGCGGTGCTGCTCAATTCGCCGCTGCTCAAGGCCCGTGGCCTGTTCCGCTTCGCCTTCTTCGCCCCGGTCGTGGTCGGCGAAGTCGCGTATTCGGCGGTGTTCCGGCTGATGTTCAATCTCGACTACGGCATCATCAACAAGCTGCTGAACGGCGTCGGCCTGCCGCGTATCGACTGGTTTTCCAACGTCACCCCGGCAATGGCGGTGATCATGATCGCGGTGACCTGGCGCTGGGCCGGCTACAACGCCATCATCCTGCTCGCCGGCCTGCAGTCCATCCCCCAGGATGTCTATGAGGCGGCGACGCTGGACCGCGTCAGCAAGCTCAAGCAGTTCTTCTACATCACCCTGCCGCTGCTCAAGCCGATCATCGTGTTCTGCGCCGTGCTGTCGATCATCGGCACCATGCAGCTGTTCACCGAACCGTTCCTGATCACCGAGCGCGGCGGGCCGGGCGGCGGCACCGAAACGCTCGGGCTGCTGCTTTACCGCCAGGGTTTCAGGTCGCTCAATTTCGGCTACGCCTCGGCCATCGCCTACACCATGGCCGGGCTGGCGATCGCCATCTCGCTGGTGCAACTGTGGCTGACGAGGGAGCCGAAATGAGCTCACGTTCCTCCTCCAGCCGCTCCTCATCCAGATTGGGACGCAGCATCGCGCTGCATCTCTTCCTGACGCCGCTGGCGCTGATCTGGCTGTTTCCGCTGTGGATGATGGTGATCTTCTCGACCATGCCCGACAGGGGCATTTTCAGCCCCAGTATCGAGCTCTTGCCGCACGGCAGCTTCCTCGACAATGTCAACAATCTGCAGCGCGACACCAATTTCATCGGCGCCATCGGCATCTCCGTCTCGGTGGCGGTGACCTACACCTTCCTGTCGGTGCTGCTCACCTCGATGGCCGGCTGGGCGCTGGCGCGCTACCAGTTCTTCGGCAAGGGCGTCGTCGTCGCCATCATCCTCGGCACCATCACGCTTCCCTATGCTGTCGTGCTGATCCCGCAATTCATCATGGTGGCGCGCGACTTCAAGCTCGCCAACACCTGGGTGGCGCTGATCGTGCCACCGCTGTTCAATTCGCTCGGCGTGCTGTTCATGCGGCAGAGCTTCTCGATGATGCCGGGCGATCTGTTCGACGCCGCACGCGTCGAGGGGGTCAAGGAATGGCGGATCTTCCTGTTCGTAGCGCTGCCGCTGGCGCGGCCGATGCTGGCGGCGCTCGCCATCATCCTGTTCCTTGCCTCCTGGAACAATTATCTCTGGCCGCTGCTGATCAATTCCAAGCCCGGCGCGATGACGGCGCCGGTGGCGCTCGGCACGCTGATCGGCCTCACCAAAGTGTCGTGGGGCGGCATCATGGCGGGCGCCGTGATGCTCACGGTGCCGATGCTCGTCGTCTTCGTGCTCTTGCAGCGCCATTTCGTCGCCGGCATTGCCGCCGGCGCCATCAAATAGGATCAGCATGGCAGCGGTCACACTCAAAAATGTCGTCAAGCGCTTCGGCGTCTTCGAGATCGTTCACGGCGCGAACATCGGCGTCGAGGACGGCGAATTCGTCGTCTTCGTCGGCCCCTCCGGCTGCGGCAAGTCCACGCTGCTCAGGATGATCGCGGGGCTCGAGGACATCAGCGGCGGCGAGATCGCCATCGGCGGCAAGGTAGTGAACAATGTCGAGCCGGCGGACCGCGGCATCGCCATGGTGTTCCAGTCCTACGCGCTCTATCCGCATATGAGCGTCGAGCAGAATCTGAGCTTCGGGCTGAGAATGAACGGCAACCCGAAAGCTGACACCGAGCGGCGGGTGAAGCGGGCCGCCGAGATCCTGCGCATCGCCGAGCTGATGAAGCGGCGCCCGCGGCAATTGTCGGGCGGCCAGCGCCAGCGCGTCGCCATCGGCCGCGCCATCGTGCGCGAGCCGCAAGTGTTCCTGTTCGACGAGCCGCTGAGCAATCTCGACGCCGAGCTCAGGGTGCAGATGCGGGTCGAGATCTCGCGCCTGCACAAGGAGCTCGGCGTCACCATGATCTATGTGACGCACGACCAGACCGAAGCAATGACGCTGGCCGACAGGATTGTCGTGCTCAACGCCGGCAATATCGAGCAGATCGGCGCGCCGCTCGATCTCTATGACGACCCCGCCAACCGCTTCGTCGCCGGTTTCGTCGGCTCGCCGAAGATGAATTTTCTGGCGGCACAAGTGGTCGGCAACGACGGCAATGCAACGCTCCTCGAACTCGCCAACCATGGCGGCGCTCGGCTGCAGAAACCGCTGTCGGGCGCCCCGCCTGCGGCCGGCGCCGAGGTCGTGCTCGGTGTGCGGCCGGAGCATTTCTTCGAGGCCGGCGAAGGCGATTGCGACATCGCCGTCAAGGCCGATGTCGCCGAGCACCTCGGATCGGTGAGCTACATTTATGCCAATGCCGGACCAGAGGAACTGATCATCGAGCGCGAGGCGTCGCGGCAGCGGGCGACTGGCGACCACATGGTGGTGTCGATCAAGGCTGGCCAATCGCTTCTCTTCGACAAGTCAGGTGCTCGCATTCGCTAGTGCCCAAAAGCATGCCCTCGGGCGTGAACCGAGGGTGCGCAGCGGTTTGGGACAACGCCATGCACACCAAGACACGCAATTTTCTTTCACCAACTCGCGACGCCGAGGCGACCCCAAGGAGATCCAGGAATGACGTCCGAACCACAAAAAATCCGCTGGGGCATTCTCGGGCCCGGCACCATCGCCAAGGCCTTTGCCGGCGGCGTCGCCCATTCGCGCACCGGCACATTGGTCGCCATTGGTGCGCGCAATCCCGGCAAATCGGGCCTTAATGAAAACTTCCCCGGCGCCCGCATCCTCGACGGCTATGAGGCTCTGCTCGCCGACCCGGACGTCGATGCGGTCTACATTTCGACGCCGCACCCCAGCCACGCCGAATGGGCGATCAGGGCGGCCGAGGCCCGAAAACATGTGCTTTGCGAAAAGCCGATGGGGCTGACCGCTTTCGAAGCGGACGCGATGATCCATGCGGCGCGCAGGGCCGGCACCTTTCTCGGCGAGGCCTTCATGTACCGGCTGCATCCGCAGACGGCAAAGCTGGTCGACCTCGTCAGGTCCGGCGCGATCGGCGAGGTGCGCATGCTGAAATCGAGCTTCGGCTTCGCCATGCCTGGCTTCATGCCGGAGCACCGGCTTTATGCCAACGATCTCGCCGGCGGCGGCATTCTCGACGTCGGCGGCTACCCCGTTTCGATGGCGCGGCTGATTGCCGGGGCCGCATCAGGAAAGCCTTTCGCCGAGCCGGACAAGGTGGCGGGTGCGGCGCATCTCGGCCAGTCCGGCGTCGACGAATGGGCTTCGGCGCTGCTGCATTTTCCCAACGGCATCGTCGCCGAAGTCTCCTGCGGGATCTCGCTCGCCCAGGACAATGTCCTGCGCATCCTTGGTACCAAAGGCCGCATCGAGGTCGCGGATTTCTGGTATGCGAGCGGCAGGGAAGGCGGCACCGGCGAGATCCGCATCATCCGTTCAGGCGGTGAGGAGGTGGTCGAGGTCAGGGAAGACCGCTGGCTCTACGCTTTCTGGGTCGACGCCGCCGGCGAGGCGATCCTGGCCGGAAAGCAGGAGTTTGCCTGGCCGGGCATGGGCTGGGCCGACAGTCTCGGCAATCTGCGTGTGCTCGACAAATGGCGTGCCGCCATCGGGCTCGAATACGAGATCGAAAAACCCGAAAAACGCGTCGACACCATTTCTGGCCGGCGGCTGCGCTCCGGCGGCACCATCATTGCGAAGCGCGAAATTCCGGGCCTGCCGCGGCCGGCCTCGTGCCTGGCGTTCGGCTTCGAGGATTTTCGCACCTTCTCCTCCGGCATGATCCTGCTCGATGCCTATTTCGAAGCCGGCGGCAACGTCTTCGACACCGCCTTCATCTATGGCAGCGGCTACACCGAAACGCTGCTCGGCCAATGGTTGAAGAACCGCGGCGTACGGGAGCACTCGGTGGTCATCGGCAAGGGCGCGCACACCCCGCTCTGCTATCCCGATGTGATCGGCAAGCAGCTCACCCAGTCGCTCGACCGGCTGCAGACCGATCATGTCGATGTCTATTTCATGCACCGCGACGATCCCGACGTGCCGGTCGACGAATTCGTCGACGCGATGGACCGGGAGGTCAGGGCTGGCCGCATTCGCGGTCCGTTCGGCGGCTCGAACTGGACGAAGGAACGCATGGACGAGGCGATTGCCTATGCCGAGCGGACCGGCAAGCAGAAGCCTGGCGCGCTTTCGAACAATTTTTCGCTGGCCGAGATGCTGGTGCCGATCTGGCCGGGTTGCGTCACCTCGTCCAGCGACGAATGGAAGGCCTGGCTGACCGCCCGGCAGATGCCCAATTTCGCCTGGTCGAGCCAGGGAAGGGGTTTCTTCACCGGCCGCGCCGGGCGCGACCAGCGTGACAATGAAGAGCTGGTCCGGGTCTGGTACTCCGAGAAAAATTTCGGCCGTCGCGACCGGGCGATCGAGCTCGCCAACAGGCTGGGCAAGAGCCCGATCCATGTCGCGCTCGCCTATGTCCTGGCCCAGCCGTTCCCGTCCGTCCCGCTGATCGGACCGCGCACGCTCGACGAACTGGAGGACAGTCTGCAGGCCCTCGACATTGCGCTTTCGCCCGACGACATCGCGTGGCTGGATGGCGGTTCGGATCAGCATCGACGCACGGGCTGAGGGGGGCATCGCTGCCCTTTCCTTCTCCCCTTGTGGGAGAAGGTGGATCGGCGCGCAGCGCCGAGACGGATGAGGTGTGCTGGACGGAGTGCGTCAGTGCCAAGCTGGAGCACCCTCATCCGTCGCCTTCGGCGACACCTTCTCCCACAGGGGGAGAAGGGGAGTCGCGTGTCCCGTAACTCTCCGACTTGCGGTCGAACGGCGACCACGGCTCTAATCATCGGGATCGTTCGCACCGCGACTACAGTATTGTTTGAATTAGCTTTTCTATTTCTTGAAAAGCTTGTTTCTTTCCTACATACTTCGCAAACCGACCGCGCAAACATGGTAGAGATCGAGTTCCACGAACGGCGGGGATGAGTCATGACCGAAGCTGAAGGCCATGTACGATTGACCTCGGGCGACGACCCGGATGGACGCGATCATATCAGGCGCATCCCCGACATCATTTCGCTGGTGAAGGACTCTTACGGTGAATTGCGCCCGGCGGAGCGGCGCGTCGCCGATGTCGTGCTCGACGATGTCAGGTTCGCGGTCGACGCCTCCAACGCCGTGCTCGCCCAGCGCGCCGAGGTCAGCGAACCCACGGTGACCCGGTTCTGCCGCGCCATCGGCTGCGAGGGGGTTCGCGATTTCAAGCTGAAGCTGGCGCAGAGCCTGGTCGTCGGCGCGCTCTATCTGAGCAAGCCGCCGCCGGTGAGCAGCGACAATGGCATGCCGTTCTGGAATGCCGTGTTCGGCGAGGCGCGCCGGGCACTGCAGGAAGCCGAACGGCAGCTTGATCCGGCGCAGCTGGTGAAGGCCGCCGAGCTCATCGCCAAGGCGCGCCAGGTCACGGTGTTCGGCCTCGGCGGCAGCTCGTCGGCGCTGGCGCAGGAAACCCAGTACCGGCTGTTCCGCTACGGCATCACCGTCGTCGCCCAATGCGACCCCTATCTGATGCGGATGACCGCCTCGACCCTGAAGCCCGGCGACCTGGTGATCGCCATTTCGGCGACCGGACGCACCCGCGAAGTGATCGAGGCCGTCGAGCTGGCCAAGCATTACCGCGCCGATGCGATCGGCTTGACCGCGCCCGACACCGAGCTTGCCCGCGCCTGCGACGTCAGGCTGACGGTGGCGGTGCCCGAATATCCCGACACGCTGAAGCCGACCGCCTCGCGCTTCGCCTTTCTGGCCGCGATCGACCTGATGGCGGTGGCGGCCGCATACAAGCTCGACGGCTCGGCCCGCGAAACCGTCCGCCGCATCAAATACAACGCCCAGATCCACAGGACGGGCAAGGAGATGGAGCCGCTGGGGGATTGAGCAGCGCGGCTTCTTGCCTTCTCCCCTTGTGGGAAAAGGTGGCCGCGAAGCGGCCGGATGAGGGGTGCTCCAGCTTGGCACCAACGGCACTTCGGCCAACACCCCTTAACAGTCTTGGCGCATACGCGCCAATCCACCTTCTCCCACAAGGGGAGAAGGAAAGAAGCTGCGGCGAATCGAAGGAGAAAAAATGCTCGACATGGCACCCTCAAAACAGGCGGCCTGCTGGCTTTCCTCTCTTTCCCGCGCCCTCGAGGCGGGCGACGCCGCGGCCGCGACCAATCTGTTCGTCGAGGACTGCTACTGGCGCGATCTGCTGACCTTCACCTGGAACATCAAGACGATGGAAGGCCGCGCGGCGATCCGCGACATGCTGGATGCCACTCTGGCGGCGACCAAGCCGACCGCCTGGCAGCTCAGTGGCGAGGCAAGCTCGCACGAAGGCATGATAGAGGCCTGGTTCAGCTTCGAGACGTCGTCGGCCTGGGGCCAAGGCATCATGCGCCTGCAGGACGGCAGATGCCGGACGCTGTTCACGGCGATGAGCGACCTCAGGGGTTTTGAGGAGCGCAGGGGACCGGCGCGGCCGCTGGGTGTCCGCCACAAGGCCGACCCGGACCGCGAGACCTGGGCCGAGGCGAGGGCGCGCGAGACGCGTGATCTCGGTGCCATTGAGCAGCCCTATTGCCTGGTCATCGGCGGCGGCCAGGGCGGCATCATGCTGGGCGCACGGCTGCGGCAACTCGGCGTGCCGGCGATCGTCATCGAGAAGAATGCGCAGGCCGGCGATTCCTGGCGCAACCGCTATCGCTCGCTCGTGCTGCACGATCCGGTCTGGTACGACCATCTGCCCTACATCCCGTTTCCGGAGAACTGGCCGGTGTTCACGCCCAAGGACAAGATGGGCGACTGGCTGGAAATGTACACGCGCGTCATGGAGCTCAATTACTGGACCTCCACAGAATGCATCAGCGCGTCCTACGACGAAGCCAAAAAAATCTGGACGGTCGAGGTCGATCGCGCCGGCGAGCGCATCACGCTGATGCCAAAACACATCGTCTTTGCGACCGGCGCCTATGGCCCGCCGCGGCAGATCGACCTGCCGGGCGCCGCTGCGTTCCAGGGCGAAATCCTGCATTCCAGCCAGTATTTTAGCGGCGAGACATTCCGCGACAGACGCGTCGCGGTCATCGGCGCGGCGAGTTCGGGGCACGATGTCGCCGTCGACCTCTGGGAGAGCGGCGCTGCGGTGACCATGATCCAGCGCTCGCCGACGACGGTGGTCAAGTCAGACACGCTGATGGAAGTCGGCTTCGAGATCTTTTCGGAAAAGGCGCTGGCCCGCGGCATCACCACCGAAAAGGCCGACATGATCGTCGCCTCGACGCCGTTCGCGCTGCTGCCGCAAAGCCAGCGGGCGCTGTACGACATCATCAAGGCGCGTGACGCGGCCTTCTACGACCGCTTGCGCGGTGCCGGCTTCGCCATCGATTTCGGCGACGACGAGACCGGGCTGCTGATGAAGGCCTACCGCACCGGCTCGGGCTACTATATCGACGTCGGCGCTTCCGATCTGATCATCGAGGGCGCGATCGGCGTCCGCAGCGGCGTCGAGATCAAGTCGCTGACGCCGACCGGAATCCTGTTCGACGACGGCAGCGAATTGGCGGCCGATGCGATTATCTCCTGCACCGGCTATCAGTCGATGAACGAAACCGTAGCGGCGATCGTCTCGCGCGACGTCGCTGACGAGGTCGGGCCGTGCTGGGGGATTGGCTCGGGCGTGAAAGGTGACCCCGGACCATGGCAAGGCGAATTGCGCAACATGTGGAAGCCGACGGCGCAGGAAGCGCTATGGTTCCACGGCGGCAATCTGGCGCTGTCGCGCTTCTATTCGAAATATGTGGCGCTGCAGATCAAGGCGCGGATGGAAGGAATGGCGACGCCGGTCTATGGGTAGCAGCGCATCTCTCCTTCTCCCCTTGTGGGAGAAGGTGGATTGGCGCGCAGCGCCAAGACGGATGAGGGGTGTTGGACGGAGTGAGGCGTTGGTGTTCTCTGGAGCACCCCTCATCCGACCGAGCTTCGCTCGGCCACCTTCTCCCACAAGAGGAGAAGGAAGAGCTGCCCAGCCTTCACCCACGCCCGAGATGCCGGCTCACCACATCGACATGCGTCTGATGCGCATGCGCTTCGTAGCGGTCGGTATCGCCAAAATCGTTAGCCGCTTCGTTCGGCCACCAGGTGCCGCCGACCACGATGCCGTCCGAGACCAGTCTCTGCTCGGCGGTCAGCGAGGCACCGACCGCGTCGACAAAGGTAAAACGGCCCGGACGCAGCCGCAGCACCGCGATGTCGCCGACGGCACCGACCTTAAGCGTGCCAAGCTCGGGCCTTGCGATCGCCTCGGCCGGCCGTTGTGTCGCCGCGCGCAGCACCTCGACCAGCGGCATGCCGAGCGCCATCAATTTCGACATGCAGACCAGAATGTCGAAGGCGGGGCCGTCGACGCAGTAGAGATGCACGTCGCTGCTGATCACGTCAGGCGCCAGCCCTTCGCTGAGCATCGCCCTGGCAACCGAGAAATCGAACGAGCCCATGCCGTGGCCGATGTCGAAGATGACGCCGCGCTCGCGCGCCAGCCGCATGTCGGGCCGGACCGCGCCCGAGGCGAAGACCGGCGCGTTGGGAAACGGCCGGAAGCAGTGGGTGAGGATGTCGCCCTTGCGCAGCCGCGGCAGCACTTCCGAACGGCCTGGCGGCGGCTCGTCGATATGCGCCATCAGCGGCAGGCCGGCCTGGTCGGCAGCCTCGAGCGCCAGATCGACCGGCGCGATGCCGCTGCTGCCGCCGGCATGGCGACCCGAGCGTACCTTTACGCCGACGACCACGTCTGCGTGCTCGCGCACCGCCGCCACCGTCTCGCGCGGTTCGCAGAGCCGCAGATCGCTGCACTCGCCAACCGAAACGGTCTGCGAGAAGCCGAAAATGCCGGCAAAGGAAATGTTGACATAGGCCAGGATGCGGAGCTTCGAGCGCTCGATGACGTGGCGGCGAAAGCCGAGGAGGTTGCCGGCGCCAGCGCTTCCGGCGTCGATGAAGGTTGTGGTGCCGCTTTTTGCAGCGAGGCGGTCGGCATCGACGCCAAGCGAGGTGCCGCCCCAATAGACGTGGCTGTGCAGGTCGATGAGGCCGGGCGCGACGATGGACCCCGTCGCATCGATGACGCGCGCGGCGCGCTCGAAGGGAATGTCGGGATCGATCGCGGTGATGCGGCCGTTGGCGATGGCCAGATCGCGTTGCGCATCGAGGCCGGATGCCGGATCGATGAGGCGGCCGCCCTTCAGCAGGAGATCAAATTGCATCGGCGTCCGGCTCCTGTCTGTTCTCGTTCAACCGGCCTGTCCGCGCAATTCTCATACAGGCCATGTCAGAAAGCAACATTTTTCGGACTTCATGTTGCTTTGTTACAGGAGCGTCGCAAGCGTAAGCGTAGCGCCAAAAATTGCCGATCTCCCCCAAGTGGGGGAGATGCCAAGTTTTGGCAAAGAGGGCAGGACAGAGGGGGGGCGCTGTCCCGCCGACTTTCCGCAAGGTTCTGCCCGGCAGCAGCATTTTGGAAGGAGGGAAGCGGTGCCATGCTCCGCCAAGGCACTCACCGGTCGATCCGCGTCGACAGGATGATCGACGACGATGTCCGCTCGACCCCGTCCATCGCGCCAATCTCATCAAGCAGCGTGTCGAGATCCTTGATCGAGGGCGCGTCAACGATGACGATCATGTCGAAATTGCCGCTCACCGAATGCAGCGTCCGCACCGGCGGCAGCGCCTGCAGGCTGCGCACCACCTTGTCGGCAAGCTTGGGCGTGACGGTGAGCAGGACATGCGCCCGCACCAGTCCCTGTTCGTAGTCGGGTGAAAGCCTGACGCCATAGCCGGTGATGATGCCGCGCTGTTCCAGCCGCTCGATCCGGCTCTGCACCGTCGTCCGCGACACGCCGAGCCGCCGCGCCAGTTCGGCCGTCGAGGCGCGCGCATTCGCGCGCAGCAGGGAGAGCAGGGCCTGTTCGGCGTTGCTAAGCACTTTCGACGAACCTCATCAGCATACTGTCCAATTTGGCACTTCGTTTTGAACAGTTCAACACTTCCTTTCGACAGGCAAGCTGCGATTCTGTCCGCTCTGTGAAAGGCAAGGCGAGGGAACTGTCATGAAGAACATCATAATTGTCGGCGCCGGCAAGATCGGCTCGACCATCGCCGAGATGCTGGTTTCCACCGGCGACTATCACATAACCCTCGCCGACCGTTCGGCCGCACAGCTCGGCGCGGCCGAACTGCCTGAAACGGTCGAGACGTTAGAACTCGACATCGAAGCCGCCGGCACGCTCGAAGCGGCCCTTGCCGGCAAGTTCGCGGTGCTCAGCGCCGCGCCCTTCCACCTGACCACGCGCATCGCCGAAGCGGCGGCCAGTGCCGATGTGCATTATCTCGCCCTGACCGAGGACGTCGTCGCGACCCGGCGCGTCAGGCAATTGGCGCGTACAGCCAACAGCGCCTTCATCCCGCAATGCGGGCTGGCGCCGGGCTTCATCTCGATCGTCGCCAATGATCTCGCCAGCCGCTTCGACACGCTGGAGAGCGTGCGCATGCGGGTCGGCGCACTGCCGCAATACCCGTCGAATGCGCTGAACTACAATCTGACCTGGAGCACGGACGGCGTCATCAACGAATATTGCGAGCCTTGCGAGGCGATCGTCGAAGGCGAACTGATCGAGGTACCGCCGCTGGAGGAGCGCGAGGAATTCTCGCTCGACGGCGTCACCTACGAGGCGTTCAACACCTCGGGCGGGCTCGGCACACTGGCCGAAACCCTGAAGGGCAAGGTGCGCACGCTGAACTATCGTACCATCCGCTACCCCGGCCACGCCGCGATCATGAAGGCGTTGCTCAACGATCTCGGCCTGCGCCACCGCCGCGACGTGCTGAAAGACATTTTTGAGAGCGCCCTGCCGGCGACGCTGCAGGACGTCGTCATCGTCTTCGTCACCGTCAGCGGCCGCAAGAACGGCCGCCTGCTCCAGGAAACCTACGCCAACAAGATCTACGCCAAGCGCGTCGGCGACAAGGTGCGCAGCGCCATCCAGATCACCACCGCCTCCGCCATCTGCGCTGTGCTCGACATGCTGGCCGACGGCAGCTTGCCGGCGCAGGGTTTTATCAAGCAGGAAGACATCGCGCTCGACGCGTTCCTCGCCAACCGCTTCGGCCGCGCCTATGCGCAGCACGAGATGGTTAGCCGGCTTGCGGGTTAGGTGCTCGCTGACCAGAGATCGGTGGGACAGCGCCCTCTGCCCTACCGGGCATCTCCCCCACTTGGGGGGAGATTGGCCGGCATCTCCGCTTTCGCCAATCTCCAACGCTTAAAGTAGGGCGGGACGGCGAGGCTGCCGATCTCCCCCAAGTGGGGGAGATGTCCGGCAGGACAGAGGGGGCGCGAAGGAACTCGACCGAACGAGGTTCGAATCCGCCGTGAGGCCAGCCAGCCCTCAAACATGCAAGGCATGCCCCATCGCCTTCAGCGCCGCCTCCTGAAAACCCTCGCCTTGTGTCGGATGGGCATGGATGGTGCCGGCGATATCCTCCAGCCGCGCGCCCATTTCCAGCGCCAGGCCAAACGCCGTCGACAGTTCCGACACGCCCTGGCCCACCGCCTGGATGCCGAGCACCAAATGGTTGTCGGCGCGGGCGACAACTCGGACGAAGCCATCCTCACTCATCTTGGTCATCGCGCGGCCGTTGGCGGCGAACGGAAACAGCCCGACCTTGATCTCGCCGCCGAGCCTCTTGGCCTCCTCCGGCGACAGGCCGGCGGTGATCAGCTCCGGATCGGTGAAGCAGATGGCGGGAATTGAGCGCTTGTCCCAGCTGCGCTTGTGGCCGGCGACGATCTCGGCGACCATTTCGCCTTGCGCCATCGCCCGGTGCGCCAGCATCGGCTCGCCGGTGACGTCGCCAATGGCAAAGATGCCGCGCATCGAGGTGCGGCACTGGTCGTCGATGCGGATGAATTTGCCCGCCATGTCGAGGTCGATCTGCTCCAGCCCCCAGTCTTCGACCACCGGCTTGCGCCCGACGGTGACCAGGATCGTGTCGGCGGCGATTTTGGCATTCTTGCCGGTCGTCGTTTCGACCAGCAAGGCATCGCCCTTGCCCGACAGGCCCTTGGCCTTGGCGTTCACGAGCACCTCGATGCCGAGCTCGGTGAGCCGCTTCACCACCGGCCGGGTCAGCTCGGCATCATATTGCGCCAGCACGCGCGGCAAGGACTCGACCACGCTCACCTTGGCGCCCAGCTTGGCGAAGGCGATGCCGAGCTCGAGCCCGATATAGCCGCCACCGACGACGGCAAGCCTTTCCGGCACTTCGCTCAGCTCCAGCGCTTCGGTGGACGAGATTACCGGCCCACCGAACGGCAGTGACGGCAGCTCGACCGCCGCCGAGCCGGTCGCGATCACCACCATCTCGGCGCGGACGACCTGCATGCCAGTCTCGGTCTGGACCTCGACGATCTTGCCGTCACGGAATTTCGCCCAGCCATGCACGGTCTTGACCCCGGCCTTCTTGAGCAGGCCGGCAACGCCGCTGTTAAGCCGGCTAACAATACCGTCCTTCCAGGCGATGGTCGCTTCGAGATCAATCGACGGCGTGGCGATTGAAATGCCGAGCGGGCTCTTGCCGCTCGCCATGTGCGAGATTTTCTCGAACTCCTCGGCCGCATGGATCAGCGCCTTGGACGGAATGCAGCCGACATTGAGGCAGGTGCCGCCCGGCTTGCCGAACTCGACGATAACCGTGTCGATGCCGAGCTGGCCGGCGCGGATGGCGCAGACATAGCCGCCCGGACCGGCGCCGATGACGAGCAGCTTGCAGGATATTTCCTTCATCATGGCACCCTGGTTGGTCGAGCCGGCGGGACAGCACCCCCCTCTGGCCTGCCGGCCATCTCCCCCCTCAAGGGGGAGATTGGCAGCTTTGGCGCTCCGCTTGGTCCTGCAACGCTGGAGATTAGCGAAAGTCGGGATGACAGCCGATCTCCCTCCTTGAGGGGGAGATGTCCGGCAGGACAGAGGGGGGCGCGAAGGATCGCTACTGCTCTCATTCTGCGCCCCTGCGATCCCCTGTTCATCATCTCAATCCACAAAAATCAGCGCCGGGGTCTCCAGCAGCGTCTTGATCCGTTGAATAAACACCGCCGCGTCCCAGCCGTCGATGACGCGGTGGTCGAAGCTGGAGGACAGGTTCATCATCTTGCGCGGCGTGAACTGGGTGCCGTCCCACACCGGCCGCACCATCATCTTGTTGACGCCGAGGATCGCCACTTCCGGATGATTGATCACCGGCGTCGTCGCCACCCCGCCCATGGCGCCGAGCGAGGTGATGGTGATCGTCGATCCCGACAGTTCGTCGCGCGCCGCCGTGCCTGACCTGGCCGCCTCGGCGAGCCTGAAAACCTCGGCGGCGCAGTCCCAGATGTCGCGTGCCTCGGCGTGCTTGACCACCGGCACCACCAGCCCCGAAGGCGTCTGCGCGGCAATGCCGATATGGACGCCGCCATGCTGGTGGACGATGCCGGCCTCGTCGTCGAACAGCGCGTTGATTTTGGGCTGGTCGGCGATCGCCTTGACCATCGCCCGCATCAGGAACGGCAGCAGCGTCAGCTTCGGCCGCTCCACGCCGCCGCGCTTCTCCTTGTTGAGCGCAGCGCGCAAATCCTCCAATGCCGTAACGTCGATCTCCTCGACATAGGTGATGTGCGGGATGCGCGACTTGGCCAGCGCCATCTTCTCGGCGATCTTGCGCCTGAGCCCGATGATCTTGATGTCCTCGACGGCCTCGTTGCGGGCGAGGCCGGAGACCTTCGCAAGCTGCGGTCCGCGCGCCAGGAAGGCGTCGATGTCCTCGTGGAGAATGCGGCCGGCCGGGCCGCTTCCCCTGACCTGTCGGAGATCGACGCCGGCCTCTTTTGCCCTGAGGCGGACGGCCGGCGACGCCAGCGGCTTTTCACCTTCGGGGCGCGGCGCGGCGACGGATGCAGGACCTCGATCGACCGCAGCACCCCCACCCCTAACCCCTCCCCACAAGGGGGAGGGGGATTCCGTCGCCGATGCAACCTCACGCTCAGAGACTTTTCC
>NZ_JBVVQE010000107.1:0-15233 GCF_055811435.1 Mesorhizobium sp. WSM4837 | reverse complement strand
CCGACAACGACCGTGAATGGCTGCCCGGCCCGCAACAGAAAGGCGCCAGCCCGCTCACCGGCCTGGCGGTCGGCGAGGAGCAGGTCCAGGCCTGGCACGCCGCGCTTGACATGGCCGAGGACCTGCTCGAAGGCCGCACCTTGCTGCCGCATTTCCGCTTCGCCGACAAAGGCATCGACATGAAGCGCTTCTTCGACGAGCCAAAGCCCTTCGATCTGGTGCTGTCGATCACCGGCCCGGCCATCGCGCCCTATCTCGAGAGCGGAAAGATCCTAACCAGCGAAGAGTTCGACCAGATCCGGCGCCAGTTCGGCGGCGCCGGGTTTTTGACCTTTGCACTGTGGTTCAACTGAGGGCGTTTCGACATCGCTCCTGACACCCTTGTGTCAGCAGCCTGGTTTCGCCTTGAACCGTGCGCCACTCCGCTCTTTCCATTTTGGCCGATACCTCCCATATTCAGGGCATGGCCAAACTTCCTGACAAAAAGACGCCGCCGCCGGCGCGTGACGATCGTGCTTCGCCGCCCAAGCGGCGCAGCCCGTTGACCGATTTCCTCGATGCGTCGGAGCCATTGCACAAGGGCGGCTTTGCCGAGGCGCCGCAGACCGAATTCTCAGGCACGCCGCTGACCGGCTCGATCGCCGATTGGGCCGAGCAGATCGAGCAGGAAGCCGAAAAGGAAGGGCGCCAAGTCTCCCCCCTTGAGGGGGAGATGTCGCCGAAGGCGACAGAGGGGGTCGGCAAAGGAAGCGCTCAACATGAGGGCACGTCGAGCCCGGCCGCACCGACCCCACCCGGCGGCTCCGCCGCCACCCTTCCCTCAAGGGGGAGGGAAGTCGCCAAGGCGAAAAAGATCCCCGAACGCTCCTCTTCCCCTGGCCGCACGGCGCGCGGCACCTCGATGGGCGGCGCGGCTTCGGCGCGGGAGCGAACCGCGGCCGGCCTCAATCCGGTTGCCGGCCTCGATGTTTCTCTGGAGGAAGCCGAGACCATGGCCTCCGGCGGCGTCACCGCCACCGTGGCGGCGCTGTCGGCGCTGATCGAGTCCGGCAACCCGCTGCACAAGGACGGCGTGCTGTGGACGCCGCATCGCCCAGCCCGGCCCGAAAAGTCCGAAGGCGGCATTGCCATCAAGATGGTGTCGGATTTCGAGCCGGCTGGCGACCAGCCGACGGCGATCAAGGACCTTGTCGAGGGCGTCAACGACAACGACCGCACCCAAGTGCTGCTCGGCGTCACCGGCTCGGGAAAGACTTTTACCATGGCCAAGGTGATCGAGGAGACGCAGCGCCCTGCCTTGATCCTCGCCCCCAACAAGACGCTGGCCGCGCAGCTTTATTCCGAGTTCAAGAAATTCTTTCCGGAAAACGCCGTCGAGTATTTCGTCTCCTACTACGACTACTACCAGCCGGAAGCCTATGTGCCCCGGACGGATACCTTCATCGAAAAGGAATCCTCGATCAACGAACAGATCGATCGCATGCGCCATTCGGCGACGCGCTCGCTGCTGGAGCGCGACGACGTCATCATCGTCGCCTCGGTGTCCTGCATCTACGGTATCGGCTCGGTCGAGACCTACACGGCGATGACCTTCCAGATGCAGATCGGCGACCGGCTCGACCAGCGCGCGCTGCTCGCCGATCTCGTCGCCCAGCAATACAAGCGGCAGGACATCAACTTTGTCCGCGGCTCGTTCCGCGTGCGCGGCGACACGATCGAGATTTTTCCGGCCCACCTTGAGGACCGCGCCTGGCGCATTTCGCTGTTCGGCGACGAGATCGAGGCGATCACCGAGTTCGACCCGCTGACCGGCCAGAAGACCGGCGAATTGAAGAGCGTCAAGATCTACGCCAATTCGCACTATGTGACGCCGCGCCCGACCTTGAATCAGGCTATCAAGTCGATCAAGGAAGAGCTCAAGCAGCGGCTGGTCGAACTCGAGCGCGCCGGACGCCTGCTCGAGGCGCAGCGGCTGGAGCAGCGCAGCCGCTTCGACCTCGAGATGCTGGAAGCCACCGGCTCCTGCGCCGGCATCGAGAACTATTCGCGCTATCTCACCGGCCGCCAGCCGGGCGATCCGCCGCCGACCCTGTTCGAGTACATCCCCGACAATGCGCTGGTCTTCATCGACGAAAGCCACGTCACCATCCCACAGATCGGCGGCATGTATCGCGGCGACTTTCGCCGCAAGGCGACGCTGGCCGAGTACGGTTTCCGTCTGCCGTCCTGCATGGACAACCGGCCGTTGCGTTTCGAGGAATGGGACGCCATGCGCCCGCTTTCGGTCGCGGTTTCGGCGACGCCCGGCGCCTGGGAGATGGAGCAGTCCGGCGGCGTCTTTGCCGAGCAGGTCATCCGCCCGACCGGCCTGATCGATCCGCCGGTCGAGGTGCGCCCGGCGAAGACCCAGGTCGACGACGTCGTCGGCGAAATCCGCGAAACGACAAAAGCCGGCTACCGCACGCTGGTCACCGTGCTGACCAAGCGCATGGCCGAGGACCTGACCGAATATCTGCACGAGCAGGGCATTCGCGTCCGCTACATGCACTCCGACATCGACACGCTGGAGCGCATCGAGATCCTGCGCGATCTGCGCCTCGGCGCCTTCGACGTGCTGGTCGGCATCAACCTTTTGCGCGAAGGCCTCGACATTCCCGAATGCGGCTTCGTCGCCATCCTCGATGCCGACAAGGAGGGTTTTTTGCGCTCCGAAACCTCGCTGATCCAGACCATCGGCCGCGCCGCCCGAAACGTCGACGGCAAGGTCATCCTCTACGCCGACCAGATCACCGGCTCGATGGAGCGGGCGATGGCCGAGACCAACCGCCGCCGCGAAAAGCAGATGGAGTGGAACGCGGCCAACGGCATCACCCCGGAATCGGTCAAGTCGCGCATCTCCGACATCCTGGACTCGGTCTACGAGAAGGACCACGTCCGCGCCGACATCTCGCAGTTCACCGACAGCGCCGGCGCGATGATGGGCAACAATCTGAAAGCCCATCTCGATGCCATGGACAAGCAGATGCGCGACGCAGCCGCCAATCTCGATTTCGAGAAGGCAGCCCGCATCCGCGACGAGATCAAGCGGCTGCGCGAGATGGAGCTGTCCATCTCAGACGATCCGCTGGCCAAATATGCCGACATGGAAAGCCCGGTTTCGGGCCGCGAAAAGGGCAAGCACAACAAGGGCCGCGCCATCCACCGCACGGTGGATGACGACGGCAAGGGGCTGTTCCGCAAGCCCGCGCTCGACGAGATGGGCGCCGACGGGGCCGTGCCGGTCAAGAAGCCGCTATTCGCCAAGCCTTCGCTCGATGCGATGGGTCCGGGCACCGACATGCCGACGCCCGCCGGGGCGGTGTCACGCTCGCTGTTCAAGAAACAGTCGGCCGAGGAGGCGCACGGCTCCGATTTCGGCATCCCCGGCGAGCCGACCAAGCCGCTGTTCAAGAAGAACTCGCTCGATGAAATGACGGTGCGACGGACTGAAAAGCCTGTTGAGGGCAAAGTGCCGGCCAAGCCACAGCCGATCTCCCGCCAAACGGGCGCGGAGGAACGCGACGATTCGGCCAAACCAGTTATCCGCCAGCGCGCTGGCATCGGCTCTTACGAGGATCCGGCCGATGCCCGCCGTGAAAAGCGCCGACCCGGCAAGACCGGCCGGCCGGGGCGGTAGCGTTCCTTCGCGCCCCCCTCTGTCCTGCCGGACATCTCCCCCACAAGGGGGGGAGATTGGCAACTTCAGCGCTTAGCTCACTTTTACACGCCCCCTTGCCATCGGCCCCTCCCCTGGTGTAGCCAGTTCTACAACTCGAACGTCTTGAAAGGAGGGCTGCGTGTTGTTTTCCCACCACCGTCAGCGCGGCCCTGCCCCTGCCCTGCGAGCTTGCTTGCAGGGCTGACCAGAGACGGTCCGGGTTCTCCCGCTTCGATTTTCTTGGTCTGCCTTCGTGGTGCCGTAACGCCGAGCCTGCTGGCCTGCCTGCGCACCGTCAAAGTGCATCGAACCGGACCTTTATTCCGGGCAGACCAGAGAAACCAACATGGCCCTGATCAGCCTCAAGTCCCTCGGCGTCACCATGAGTGCGCCGCTCTTTTCCAACCTTGACCTCAGCATCGGCACCGGCGACCGGCTCGGCATCGTCGCCGCCAACGGCCGCGGCAAGTCCACCTTGCTGAAATGCCTGACCGGCGAGGTGGAGCCGACAGCAGGCGACATCACCCGCACGCGCGGCCTGCGCGTCGGCTATGTCGAGCAAGCCGTTCCCGCAGCACTGGCCGAGCATGGCTTTCAGCAGATGGTGGCCGACGCCTTGCCGGCCGAGCAGGCCGAAAGCGAGCAATGGCGCGTCGATGTCGTTCTCGATTCACTCGACGTGCCGCAGCCGATGCGCGAGCGGCCGATGCGGGCCTTGAGCGGCGGCTGGCAAAGGCTGGCGCTGATCGCACGCGTCTGGGTCACCGATCCCGATGTCCTGCTTCTCGACGAGCCGACCAACCATCTCGACCTCGCCAAGATCAGCCAGCTCGAAACCTGGCTGAACGCACTGCCGCGCGAGGCGCCGGTGGTGATCGCCAGCCACGATCGGGCGTTCCTCGACGCAACGACCAACCGGACGCTGTTCCTGCGCCCCGAACAGTCGCCGGTATTTTCGTTGCCCTATTCGCGGGCACGCGATGCGTTGAGCGAAGTCGACGCCTCGACCGAGCGCAAGTTCCAGCGCGACATGAAGGTGGCGCAGCAATTGCGCCGGCAGGCGGCCAAGCTCAACAACATCGGCATCAATTCGGGCAGCGACCTTTTGACGGTCAAGACCAAGCAGCTCAACCAGCGCGCCCAGCGCCTCGAAGAGGTCGCAGCGCCGGCGCACCGCGAAAAATCGGCGGGCGCGATAAAGCTCGCCAATCGCGGCACCCATGCCAAGGTGCTGATCACGCTTGACGACGTGGCGGTCGAAACGCCTGACGGCACGCTGCTGTTCAGGACCGGCAAGCGCCACATCTGCCAGGGCGACCGCATCGTGCTGCTCGGCCGCAACGGCGTCGGCAAGTCGCGGCTGATCAGCCTGATCAGAAATGCCGTCGTCGAGCCAGAGACGGCAACACAAGGCGTGAAGGTGACGCCGTCGACGGTGCTCGGCTACAGCGACCAGGCATTGTCGGGCATCAGCGGCGACGACACGCCGCTGGCGATGCTCTCGCGCAGATTCTACGTCGGCGAGCAGCGCGCCCGCTCGCTGCTGGCGGGCGCAGGCGTCGGTATCGACATGCAGGAGCGCAGGATCGGCGTGCTGTCGGGCGGACAGAAGGCGCGGCTGATGATGCTGGCGCTGAGGCTCGCCAATCCCAATTTCTACCTGCTCGACGAGCCGACCAACCATCTCGACATCGACGGCCAGGAAGCGCTGGAGGCAGAATTGCTCGGCCATCAGGCGAGTTGCGTGCTGGCATCGCACGACCGCTCCTTCATCAGGGCGATCGGCAACCGTTTCTGGCTGATCGAGAAGCGGCGGCTGGCCGAGATCGACAGCCCGGAAGACTTCTTCCGATCGGTGGCAGAAGCGGGCGGTTGAAGCTTTGCGGCAAAAAAATCCGACGCTCTGTCGGATCATGGCCGCGTGCCACGTCCTTGGGATGCCGACACGGTGATGCCGGCGCCAATCGAGGAGAGAGCATCATGTCCATTCTGTCGTCCGTAGGTCGCATCGCGACCCGTTACTCGGCGGCTCGCGCCCGCTACCGCAGCGAGCGCGCCCTGCTTTCATTGCCGATCGAACTGCGCAAGGACATCGGCTGGCCGGAGATCGTCGTCGACGCGCAAAACAGCCGCCGGATTGCAATCTCCTTGTCCGAGGCAAGATGATAAGTTGAAGAGACCAACCGGCCGCAGCGGCGCCGTCATAAGCCTTGCGCGTCGCCCAGGGTCACTTCAACCGCCGACGGCCCGGCGCATCTGGTCCCGGCATTAAAAAAAGCATCTGACGTGTAGGATCGCCGCCGCTTCATTCGTCCTGTGGTCCGCAAGGTCAAACCAAACGCAGAGAGGAGCAAAAAGATGAACGACCAGCCCCAAACCCAGCCTAAAGCGAAAGTCCTCGGCGGATTGACGCCCTACCTTCAACTGGACGGCGCCTTTAAGGCTTCGGAATTCTATCAGAAGGCGTTCGGCGCCGAGCAGGTGTTCTTCTACCCGCCGGACGAGCAGGGCCGGACGATGCACATCCATCTCCACATCAACGGTTCGACCTTGATGATTTCCGACTTCTATCCCGAGCACGGAATGGCCCCGGTGAAGCCGCAGGGCTTCACCATGCAGCTGCATCTCGGCAGCGACGAGATCGACGCCTGGTGGCAGCGCGCCATCGATGCCGGTTGCAAGGTCGGCACGCCGCTGCAGGTGATGTTCTGGGGCGATCGCTGGGGTCAGTTGACTGATCCCTTCGGCGTGGAGTGGGCGATGAACGCGCCAGTAAAGGCGGCGTAGCGCCACCGTTTCTTCCTTCTCCCCTTGTGGGAGAAGGTGGATCGGCGCGCAGCGCCGAGACGGATGAGGGGTGCTGGAAGAAACGAGACGTTGGTGTTTCCCTGGAACACCCCTCATCCGACCGAGCTTCGCTCGGCCACCTTCTCCCACAAGGGGAGAAGGAAAATCCAACAAGGAGAACCCACAATGTCCTATGTTGATGGTTTCGTTCTCGCCGTACCCAAGGCGAATCTCGATGCCTACAAGAAAATGGCGCAGCTGGGCGGCACCGTCTGGATGGAGCATGGCGCGCTCGCCTATGTCGAGTGCATTGGCGACGACGTGCCCTATGGCGAAATGACCTCGTTCCCGCGCGCCGTGCAGGCCAAGGACGACGAGATCGTCGTCTTCTCGTGGGTCGTCTATGAATCGCGGCAGAGCCGCGATGCGGTGATGGCCAAGGTCATGGCCGATGAGCGGCTGAAGTCCGACTGGTCGGCGATGCCGTTCGACGGCAAGCGCATGATCTTCGGCGGCTTTCAGCCCTTCATTGAGTTGTAGGCCCGCATTACGCCAGCCGGTCGAGCAGTGGCTTGAGCCGGTCGCCATAGCGCTTCCACAGATCGACCGAGCCCTGGTACATCGGCTGGCGCACCTGCGCCGCCGACGCCGTGCGCACCGGCCGGTCGGTCTCGTGGAACGACAGCACTGCATCGTCCCATGGCAGGCCGAGATAGGCGATCAGCGCCCGCGTCTGCGCTTCCTGGTCGGCGACGAAATCCTCGTAGCGCACATCATGCACGACATCAGGCAAAACGGTGCGCCAATGCGCCATGATGTCGGTGTAGAGATTGTGGAAATCGGCAAGCTCGCCGAGGTCGTAGCCGTAGCGGTGGCTGTCGCCGCGGAAATGCACCTTGTAGATCGACAGGCAGGTCGCCGCCGCGTCGCGCGCGCAATGGATGATCTTGGCCTTGGGCAGCATCAGATGGATGAAGCCGACCAAAAGGAAATTGCCGGGCATCTTGTCGGTGACATGCCGGAAACCCGGATAGCGGGCGTGCAGCAGGTCCAGATAGGCCTGGCCTGCCTCGGCAAAGGCTTTGTCGGGCAGGTCAGCGATCCCGCTGGGGAAACCTCCCTTCATACCAGGCGGAAACTGTTTTCCCACCGCCGTCTTCAATATGCCGAGCTCGCCCGCGCCATAGACCTGCGGATGGCTGGCGATGATCTGCTCGACCAGCGTGGTGCCGGAGCGCGGCATGCCGACGACGAAGATCGGCGTGTCGTCGGCAATCCCGCTCGGTCTGTGCTTGTCGAAGAAGGCCTTGTCGAACACCGCCTTCATCGTTTCGAATTCGGCGCGTGTCTTGTCCGCATCATAGTCGATGCCCATGCGGCGGATGGCATTGCCTTCGGCGAAATAATCGAAGGCACGGCCATAATCCTTGAGGTCGTCATTGGCCTTGCCGAGGCCGAACGAAAGCTGCATACGCGCCAGGCTGCCTTCCGGCGCCTTGGCGTGCTGCGCCTCCATCCCGGCAAGCTCGGCGTCGCGCTCCTGCTGGCGCTTGACCTGGGTGAGCATCAGCCAGGCCCTGGCCACGCCGGGATCGACCGCCAGCGCCTGCCGGAAATGCTCCGCTGCCTCTGCGAGGCTGCCCTTCTCCATCAGCCCGACGCCCAGACCGTGCAGCAGGTCGGCGTCCTTCGGCCGAATTGCCAATGCTTCGCGGAAGACGGCGAGCGCCTCGTCGAGCCGCCCAGCCTCCTGCAGCGTTTCGGCAAGCCCGATGCGGGCGCGGACATGGAACGGGTTGCGGCCGATGGTGCCGCGATAGATCTCCTCCGCGCCCTCGAACTGGCCGAGTTGCTTCAGCGAGGAGCCGAGATTGTCGCGCGCCGCGAGTTGCTCCGGCCGGATTGCCACCGCGCCACGGAAGAAATCGACGGCTGCACCGACACGGCCGAGGTCGCGCATCACCGTGCCGAGATTGTTGAGGAAATCTGGATTCTTGGGTTGCAGGCGCACCGACTGCTCGAGGAGATCAAGTCCTTCGGCGCTACGCCCGGTCTGGTGCAGCAGCAAACCGAGGAAATGTGCTGCCGCCGCATGATTGGCCTTTTGCGCCAGCACCTGCCGGTAGAGCATCTCGGCTTCCTGCCGGCGCCCCGCCTGATGCAATTGCAGTGCCTGCTGCACGCGCTGGTCGAGCCCCAGCGGCGGCTGTCCGCCTGAGCCGAAATTGCCGCCCGCGCCTGCCGGTCTTCTCGGATCTCTGTTGATGGGAAACCTGCCGTGTTTTGTCCGCCTGCCGCGATCTAGGCCATCGGCGCGGCAGGTTCAAGGGTTCTCAGGCCAGCTTGCCGGAAATCCTTGGTTCATGGCCCGGCCAGGTCAGATCAGGCGGTTGGTCTCCGCAACCTGTCTGGCCCGCCGCAGCGTGCCGTCGGTATCGGCGATCCTGCGCCTGGCTGCCTCGTCACTTCGTATCGTCAGCCGTGCCGACACGACTTTCGCAGGCCCGGCGATCTGCTTGACAATCGGCTTGATGGTTACGGTCGAACCATCAGGTGTTTTCACGGAAAACATAATTTTTCCTTTCAGATGTAAATAAAAATCGATGCCGGGATGAATTTTTCCGGCACAATCTCAAACAATTCTTGTGAAGTTTCCGGACCGTATCACCATTTCCCAAATAGCCCTAGAAAAGTAAATTTACGACGAGGTCGGCGACGGGCGGGAATCTTCTTGAATAAACCGCATTTTGGGATTAATGAATTGAGATCGTTTTTTGGGCCAAGCTTGGCATCTCGCGGCGTCAGAAGTTCTCGACCCGCCAAACTCATTCCAGATCGCCGATACCCAAATTGCCGATACCCAAATTGCCGAACAGGGACCCACGACCTTAAGTCCCGGTGCCGCGAAGCGGGCACCACCCTATCGGATCCAAGACGACACTTCGAGGCACGAGAATGTCTGGCCGAACTACCCATTCCATCGCGCATTTCGAGGCACCCTTCATGATTGGCGGCCTGGACGGACAATTGCCGGCCGGCGACTACGACATCGACCACGATGAGGAGCTTGTCGATGGCATCTCGTGGCTTGCCTGGCGCCGTGTCGCCACTTTCATCCATTTGCCGGCGAGAACGGTGAAAAGCCAGACCAGCCAATTGGTCGCCATCGACTTCGCCGAACTCGAAACCGCGCTGAGGCGCGACCAGGAGAATGCCGCATGATCCGCTTCCAGCAGAACGCGCGCCCGCGCACCGACACGCCTGCGCATCTTTTCGCGATCGGCCAGACCGTTCGCATGAAGAGCCGCACCGGCCTTGTCCAGAAGACCGCCGAGCTGTTCCAGATCAAAAGCAAGCTGCCGGTCAAGGACGGCTCGCCGCAATACCGCATCCGCAGCAACGAGGAGACCCATGAGCGGGTCGCCACGGAAGACAATCTCGAAGTGGCCAACGATCCAAACGGCTAGCCGCCCATCAACCGTCGCCACCATGTTCATCAATCACGAGGGACCAGGAAATGGCCAAGGGTCAACAGCGCAGCAACCGCGAGACACGCAAGCCCAAGAAGGACAAGACGGCAGCAAAGCCGGCCTCGCCCTTCGGCTCGGCTGTCAAGCAGGCGGAAGCCGGTTTGAAACCGAAGTCAAAGGGCTAGCGGCGGACGGATGAGCAGCCCTGCATTCATCCAGCCATCGCGGGCCGGATTAAAGATCATGTAATTTCGAAGCCCTATAAGGTCCGCTGGAACCGGGCCGATCACAGTTGGCTGCCTGGCGGGCCGCGCGCGAAATCGTCGCTCGCAGCCGAATGCAGGGAGGCGCACATGGACAGGTCGCGCATCATCGTGACTGCGGTGGTGCTGGCCCTGCTCGGTGCGATAGTGCCCATCGCGGCGATGTTCCACTTTTCATGGGTCCTGGCGGTTCAAGAAGAACACGAGCGGCTGGAGCTGTTCGCCAACCGCGCGATCGCCAGGGCCAGCATATCCCTCATGGATGCAGCCGGCGCGTTGCGGGAGATCGACCGGTTCACCGGCGACCGCTGTTCGGTGGACCACATTGCCCGCATGCGGCGGCTCACCATCAACACGCGCTCGATCGAAGAAATGGGCTATTTCGAAAACGGCCTGCTCAAATGCACATCCTGGGGACCGACCGAAGGACGCGTTACGCAAGCCGCACCGGATTTCACCGCTGCAGACGGCGTTACCGTCACTGCCCGGATACGGCCCCTGGCCAACCAGGACCATCCGTTGATGGCCCTGCAGTACAAGCGCCATAATGTCCTTATCGACCCCCTGCGCTTTGTCGACATCGTCGTCGATCCCGACGTTCAGCTTGCCCTGGCGACAAACACGGGCGTCCTGCTCAGCGCGCTGAACGGGCCTGATCCTGCCCGCATCGGCAAGATCATCGCCGACCCGGGCAAAGGCCTGGATGACGGTCATCTGTTTGCCGCGGTGCGCGGGACGGACTGGATCGCCGTCGCCACCGAACCGGAAAGCCAGATTGTCGACAGCGTGCGTAGGCGGCAATTGCTGTTGCTTCCCCTCGGCGCTTTCATCGCCGCCTTCATCATCGGCATGGTTGTCTGGCTGTCACGGCGGCGGCTGTCGCCGCTTGGAGAATTGCAGATTGCCGTGCGCAAGCACGAGTTTATCGTCCACTATCAGCCGATCGTCGCGCTCAGGACAGGCAATTGCGTGGGTGCCGAAGCGCTGGTGCGCTGGAGACGACCCGACGGCTCGCTGGTCCGGCCCGATCTTTTCGTCCCGCTGGCCGAAGAGAGCGGCCTGATCGCGGCAATCACCGACCAGATCATCGCCCTTGTTGTTTTGGACCTGAAAAAACTTCTTGTCGCCAATCGTTCGCTCCACATCGCGATCAATCTCAGCCCGGCCGACGTCAGAACGGCAAGGGTCCTTCCGGTCATCGAAAAGGCCCTGCAGCACACCGGAATTCAGCCTCGGCAGATCTGGCTGGAGGCGACGGAGCGCGGTTTCGTCGACGTCGATTCAGCGCGTTCGACCGTCATTCGCGCCCGCGAGCTTGGCCATGCGGTCGCAATCGACGACTTCGGCACAGGCTATTCGAGCCTGTCCCATCTCGAGGGCCTGCCGCTCGATGCGCTGAAGATCGACAAGTCGTTCATCGACACGATCGCTACGGATTCCGCCACCAGTTCCGTCACGCCGCATATCATCGACATGGCCAAGACGCTGAAGCTGAAGATCATTGCCGAGGGCGTGGAGACGCAGGCACAGGTCGACTACCTGATGGAACGCGACGTCGACTATGGTCAGGGTTGGTTGTTTGCCAAACCTATGCCCGCGGCCGAGTTCATCGCCTATTGCCGCAGGGCGGGGCTGCCGGCGTAGAGGCATGAGCCGCCAGCTGCCGTCGCGCGGCTGCGCCCAGTTGATGGATGAGCCTCCTCGCCCGGAGACGGGGAGGAAACCAGCCTCTCAGCAGGGACCGTCGTCGACGATGCGATAGTCGGCGGCGCGAGCCTCGCAAGCGTTGGGGAAGGTGCGCAACTCGCCGCCGCGGCGGGCGCAGACCGGGCGGTATTCGCGCGTGCAGAATGTCTGCTCTCCATCACCGCCACCGTCGCGGCACCGGCCGCCGCTGATGATGCGATATCCGGCCCGCTCGGCAAGGCAGGCATTGGCGAAGGTCTGGCGGTCGCCACCGCGCCGGGCGCAGACCGGATCATATTGTCTGGTGCAAAATTGCGGCTCGGGCCGAGGCGGGCGGTACCCCGGTCCGTCCTCCTCCACCACCACCGCGGTACAGGCTGCAAGTACTGCCGACAGCAACAGGATGGCAAAACCCTGTCGCGAGAAGATTGCCGCAGGAAATTTCACCACCAGACCTCCCTCGAGCCCCCGCTCCAATGCATGTCACCCAAAGCTGCCGACTCTGACCCGAGGGTGCGAAGCGGTTTGGGACAACGGCATGCCAAAAATGAAGCCGACCCTCGCCATTCCACCCGCCGAATGCAACCCCTGTTTGCAGGCTCCCAGCAGGCTGGACCATGCGTGGCCGGGCTATGGCCGATGACCACCGGGCGAGCACCCCGCTTTGTCGATGCCATGTGTGCGAAGGCGCCCATGAGCGGCCGTTGGCGCTACCTTGCAACCATCGCGTTTCCGTGCGATAAATTTTGTGTTCGGGCATTTGCGACCCGGAGAGCGGAACGTTTTGGACGACCTTTCCCCGATACTGTGAATCTCTGACGGCCCCGTTTTTCGGCGGGGGGTTCTAACCATGCGCCAATGCATGACTGCCGAAGCAACCACCGGGACTTGCCCACGGCGTCAGGCGGCGGGCAAACCACAAAGACTGACACGGGTGAAGGAGTTTCCCCAATGGCCCAGACCGGCACCGTTAAATTCTTCAACGCTACCAAAGGCTTCGGCTTCATCACGCCAGACGACGGCGCCAAGGACGTGTTCGTCCACATCTCGGCGATCGAGGCTTCGGGCCTCCGCACGCTCGTCGATGGCCAGAAGGTCACGTTCGATGTCGAGCCCGACCGCATGGGCAAGGGGCCGAAGGCGGTCAATCTCCGCGCGGACTGAACCGTCGGCGCGCATGTCCGCCCGGACGTGCCCTAGGGGACGTGCGAAGCCGGAGGTGCCAGGAATGAGCCCGAGGCCGCTCCAAAGGCCTTGAACCGGCTTTCAGCGCCGGACCCGAGTTTCGAAGGCGCGGCGGTTTCGTCGCGCCTTTTTTAGTGGCAGGGCGGCAAGCCACTGCTCGCAAAACTTTCTCTTGCCGATGGCGCTAAAATAAACGACAAATTTCCACTCGGGCATTTGCCGGCCCGAAACTGGACTTGATGGGATCAAAGGAGCTTCCCATGCCGCAGACCGGCACCGTCAAATTCTTCAATCATGCCAAAGGCTTCGGCTTCATCACGCCGGATGATGGCGCGAAGGATGTCTTCGTCCATATTTCGGCCGTGCAGGCGTCGGGTCTTCCCGGTCTTGAGGATGGGCAGAAGGTGACATTCGACACCGAGCCGGACAAGCGCGGCAAGGGTCCGAAAGCCGTCAACCTGTCGATCGGCTGAGCCGAGCTCGAGACAGCGTCGGGCGGTCCGCTGGCGCAGCTCCGCTCCTTGTTGAGCGTACAATATTTGTGCCTTGCGCCATGCCTGATCGATAAATCGACTGGTCCCAGCCCGCCAATTTCGTTCAGCCCCCGTTCAGCCACGGTCGCCTATTAATCTTCGGTAAAGCCGGACCGCATCCCCCAGATTACCCACAGATTACCCGGGCCGCAGATTACCCGGGCCGGCATGAAGGAGACCGAGATGAACCGAATTCTCAAGACCGCCGTCCTGTCCGCCGCGATCGTTGTAACCACGCTCGCGACCTTGCCGGCGGCCAGCGCTGGTGACTGGCGCCACCGGCACCACCATCGTGGCAATGGCGATGCGATCGCGGCAGGCGTCCTTGGCCTCGCGGCCGGCGCCCTGATCGTTGGTGCGCTCAACAACCCGCAGCCCAGCTATTACGACCCCGGCTATGACGATTATGATCGTTATCCACGGCGGCCCGCCCCGGTGCGCCGCTACTACGCGGAACCGCGGGTCGCCTACAATGACGGCTATGCCGAGCCATGGACCCGTGGCTGGTATGAATATTGTTCGGATCGCTATCGCTCTTTCAACGGCCGCACCGGCACGTTCACCGGCTATGACGGCGAACAGCATTTCTGCACCGCGAACTGAGGCTTCCCTGCCCCCCAAAAAAAGCGCTGTCCGCAAGGACAGCGCTTTTTTTCGGCGTCATAAGGAAAGGAGAGACCGACGCGCGCCGCGTGAGGCTACGCAGCCACGACGCGTTTAAATCAGGAAGGGGTTGCTCCGGCGCTCCTCGCCGAAGCGGCCGCCGGGACCATGGCCGCAGATGAAGCCGATGTCGTCGCCGAGCGGCAGAAGCTTGTCCTTGATCGAGGCGATCAGCGCGGCGTGGTCGCCGCCCGGCAGATCGGTGCGCCCGACCGAGCCGCGGAACAACACGTCGCCAACATGGGCGAACTTCGCAGCACGATTGTAGAAGACGACATGGCCGGGCGCGTGGCCCGGGCAATGAAAGACTTCGAACGCGTGCTGGCCGAACGAGACGGTATCGCCTTCGCCGAGAAAGCGGTCGGGCACGCAGTTGCGCACCGGATCGGTGATGCCGTAGTGTTTCGCCTGGTTCTCGAGATTGGCAAGCAACGGACGGTCGGCCTCATGCGGGCCGATGATCTCGATGCCGAGCGCGTCCTTCAGGTCCATGGCGCCGCCGGCGTGGTCGATGTGACCATGCGTGATCCAGATCGCGCCGGCGTTGATCGCATTGTCCTTGAGCACTGCCAGCACCTTGTCAATGTCGCCGCCGGGATCGACGACGACGCCTTGCCTGTCGTCCATGTCGAAGAGGATGGTGCAGTTTTGCTGGAAGGCCGTGACCGGCACGATGCCGGCGTTGAGCTGACCCATGATCGTCCTTTCGCTGTGTCGCTTCTGATTTAGAGACACACGCGAACGTCGTCCACCGCATCCGGCTGTCGCGACAACGCAAAAATGAAGTGGGGGGGGGGGGCCGCCCCCCCCCCCCCCCCTCCCCGCCCCCGCCCCCCCCGCCCCCCCGCCCCCCCCCCCCCCCCCCCCCCCGCCCCCCCCCCCCCCCCCCCCCCCCCCCCCCCCCCCCCCCCCCCCCCCCCCCCCCCCCCCCCCCCCCCCCCCCCCCCCC
>NZ_JBVVQE010000106.1:0-15331 GCF_055811435.1 Mesorhizobium sp. WSM4837 | reverse complement strand
CTTCCCTAGTCGTTGCTTGCCGCCGCTCGACTTCTGCCGAGGGACCAGCCCGAGCCAGGCGGCGAAATCGCGACCGCCCCGACACCGATGGCTACCCACGCACGGCTTTAAGACATGTTCAGGGTAGATTTTTCATTACCAGCGCCCTGCTTGCGATGGCGGCCTGCAAATTTTCTCTGCTTGATCAGCGCAGCAGCCGGGGTCGTTCCTGACGTGTTGTCTCGCTTTCCGCAAATGTGTCGGCGGTGGCGGGCCTCGGTTCCAACTTCACGCGAGCCCCAAACCTTTTCCGACCGGCTCCGTTCCAAAAAAGGGGGCGGCATTGCTGCCGCCCTTTGAGATTGGTGAGAGGCGCAGACCTTAGAAACCCATACCGCCCATACCGCCCATGCCGCCGCCGCGATGCAGCCCTGAAAGAGTCGAGCGAATCGACGGTGTTCGGAAGCTCGAGCCACAGGATGAATCCACCCTGCGGATTGGTAACCTTTGTGCCTTCCGCGACCGCCAGCGCGCTTCGTCGCACCGTAGAGAGCGAGTGTGAGGCGCTGAGCATCTAGCAGCGCTCGAGACGTGCCGAGCTTTTGCGTGGAGTGGCCATGCGGGATACCTCCTGTAGCATTATCTGCCGAAACCAGAGGCTTACCGGATCATTGAAATGTATCTCTATCCACAGCGTGGATGCGTCTCATCGAAACAAACGATTTTATCAATCCTCCGGAATCTCGCATTGACGACAGCACCTCACACGCCCTGATCACCCGCTACCCTTATCGTGTGACGACTGCGAAAAAGAGCCCGAAATGAGAAAATCTTTCCATGAGCTCAGACGTGCGATGGAAGTTGCCCCGGGAAAATGAGTTGCAGTTGGATGCCAACGCCTCAGACCAACCGGAACTCATCCGGTTTCTATAATCCGACTGTTGTTGGTGAGTGGCACAAGCCTGGTCAGGGACGATTTTCGCGACGTGACTGGCAGAGGTATGGCGCCGCACCCACGTCAAAAGGCATTGCTATGGAAAGGAACAGAATGGCTGATCAACTTGCAACGGAAATCATTGCCACGATCAAGAAGCGCGTCGAATTGGAAAGCGGCGAGGGAAGTGTGTCCACCATCGGCGAAATAACGACTGCCACGGAACTGACCTCGCTCGGCGTCGATTCGCTGGGTTTGGCGGATCTCCTCTGGGATGTGGAGCAGGCCTACGACATCAAGATCGACATGAACTCGGCCGACGCCTGGTCGAATCTCAAGGATGTCGGCGACATGGTGGAAGCCGTCCGCGGTTTGCTCGCGAAGGAGGTCTGATTGGACAGGCGAGTCGTCATTACTGGGATGGGCGGGCTTTGCGGCCTAGGCAACAACGCCGCCTCTATCTGGAAAGAGATGCGCGAAGGCCGCTCCGCCATCCGCCCGATGGTCACTTCCGAGCTTCATGAGATGAAGGGCACTGTCGGTACCGAGATCAACGAGCTGCCCAAGCACGACATCGGCCGCAACCAGCTCGTCTCCATGGATCGCCTCAGCTTGCTCGCTGTGCTTGCAGCGCGCGAAGCCGTGCAACACGCCGGACTTTCCTGCGACGAGGGAAATCCGTATCGCTTCGGCGCGACAGTGGGCGTCTGCGGCTGGGGCTGGGGAACGGTCGAAGAAACCTACCGCGCCCTCTATTTGGACGGCGCGAAGCGTACTGGCCTCTATGCTGCACCAAAGGGATTGCCGAGCGCCGCTGCCAGCCAGGTCAGCATGAGCCTCGGCCTGCGCGGCCCGGTCTTTGCCATCGCGTCTGCATGCGCATCAGCCAACCATGCGATCGCTTCGGCGGCGGATCAGATCAGGCTCGGCCGGGCCGACGTGATGCTTGCCGGAGGCGCCGAAGCGCCACTCGTATGCGGTCAGCTGAAGGCATGGGATGCAATGCGCGCCCTCGCTCCGGATACTTGCCGGCCCTTCTCCGCCGACAGGAAGGGAGTGGTGTTAGGTGAGGGTGCGGGCATGGCCGTGTTGGAAAGCTATGAGCATGCCGCGGCGCGCGGTGCCACAATGCTTGCCGAGATTGCAGGCATCGGCCTTTCCGGCGATGCCTTCCACATCGTCGCGCCGTCCATCGAGGGGCCGGAGGCCGCGATGCGCGCTTGCCTTGCGGACGCCGGGCTGAATGCTGAGGACGTGGATTACCTCAACGCCCACGGCACCGGCACCAAGGTCAACGACCGAACCGAGACGGCGGCGATCAAGCGCGTCTTCGGAGACTATGCCCATTCGATGTCTGTCTCGTCCACCAAGTCCATGCACGCGCATTGCCTCGGCGCGGCGAGCGCACTTGAAATGATCGCCTGCGTGATGGCGATGCAGGAGGGCGTCGTGCCGCCGACCGCCAATTATCGCGAGCCAGACCCCGATTGCGATCTCGACGTCACGCCCAATGTGGCGCGCGAGCGCAAGGTGCGCGTGGCACTGAGCAACGCCTTCGCCATGGGCGGCATGAACGCAGTTCTGGCGTTCAAGCAGGTGTAGAAGCCATGCGAGGTGCCTCCCGTAACTCTATCTCTCGTATTCAAATGCTTGCCGGATCACGATTGTGAAGGACGTGGCCTTGGACCGGCTCGGTGAATGCGCCAAGTGGCAGCGGAAGCTCGACGAACCGGGGCCCCGTTTTTGCAAAATTCTCAACTGTTGAAGCGGCGTGGACGTACCGCTACCCGGAAGGTTAAGCCATGCCCTTCGGTTCGGCTCGAGGTGTGTCCAAAGCTTTACCCGACAATGTCTGGAGGCACGCAGGGCCGCCAGTGGCCGCTTCCATGCGAAGCCGGTCCTCAGAAAGGGAATCGATAACAATGTTCGATCTGACCGGCCGCAAGGCGCTCGTCACCGGAGCAAGCGGTGGAATCGGCGAGGCCGTGGCGCGGGCGCTGCACGCGCAGGGCGCAACCGTCGGCCTGCACGGCACGCGTGTCGAAAAGCTCGAGGCGTTGGCTGCCGAACTTGGCGGGCGGACAAAACTGTTTCCAGCGAACCTCTCGAACCGCGACGAGGTCAAGGCTCTGGGCGCAAAGGCGGAAGCCGAACTCGAAGGCGTCGACATACTGGTCAACAATGCCGGCATCACCAAGGACGGGCTTTTTATCCGCATGTCGGACGCGGACTGGGACGCGGTCCTCGAGGTCAACCTGACCGCCATGTTCCGGCTCACCCGCGAACTGACCCATCCGATGATGCGCCGCCGCAACGGCCGCATCATCAACATCACGTCCGTGTCCGGTGTAACCGGCAATCCCGGCCAGGCGAACTATTGCGCCTCAAAGGCTGGCATGATCGGCGTGTCGAAATCGCTGGCGCAGGAGATCGCGACACGCGGCGTGACTGTGAACTGCGTGGCGCCGGGCTTTATCGAATCGGCCATGACCGACAAGCTGAACGACAAGCAAAAAGAAGCGATCATGGCCGCCATTCCGGCCAGGCGCATGGGCACCGGCGTGGAAGTCGCCTCAGCTGTGGTCTACCTGGCCTCGAACGAGGCCGCCTACATCACCGGCCAGACCGTTCATGTGAACGGCGGTATGGCAATGATTTAGCGTGAAAAGTTCAGTGCGCCCCGATGACGCGTATCAACAGTGAAGGAAGTTTCCCACCCAGATAGCAGTCGGTTGGTCTGGCAACTGACGAGTGGGTCGGTCGGGCAACTGGCCGGGTCGAAGCCTCGTGATCAAGGCCGCCTTGGGCGGAGGTTTAGATCAAGCTCTTTGAAACGCATGTCTTTCTTATCCATCGCGTGGAATGCATTCATCGAAACAAACGATTTTGCCAATTCCGCAGAACGTCGCATAGCAAGATTTCAAAGATGTAAGCCAAAGGTAACTATCGATGTTTGTATTGGCTCCGAGCAGCATTTTCCTGGTGTACGCCTTCCGGTGTGCTCGCAACACAGCGGAGTCGCATGTTCATTGCGGCTAGTTTCTTCGGCGACCTGCACAAGCTACATCGAGCCGGCTCGATGCGACAAGCGTTCCCCCTGCTAGGCGCTTCCCCAACAAAACAGCAACAAAGATGAGGTTTTTCCATGTGCTCTGACGTGCGGTGGAGGTTGTGCTGGGAAAGTGACTTGCAACAGGCCGACCATGTCGAACTTTCCGAGTTTTTCCGAAAGACCTACGGACCGACTGGGGCCTTCAACTCAGAGCCATTCGAAGGCGGCCGTAGCTGGGCCGGTGCGAGGCCGGAGCTCCGCGCAATCAGCTACGACGCGCACGGCGTAGCGGCTCATATCGGCATACTACGCCGCTTCATCAAGGTTGACGAGGTCGATCTCATGGTGGCCGACTTGGGGTTGTACGGGGTGCGTGCGGATCTTGAGGGACAAGGGATCGGTCATTCAATGCACGTTTTATATCCAATATTGCGGCAGCTTGGAGTTCCATTCGCTTTCGGCACCGTTCGGCACGCGATGCGGAACCATATGGAGAGGTTCTGCAGAGACGGCCTGGCGGCGATTGTGTCGGGCGTTCGCGTGCAGTCCACTCTCGCAGATGTGTATCTCGACCTGCCGCCCACGCGCGTCGAGGACGTGCTCGTCGTCGTTGTGCCGATTGGACGCTCGATGAGCGAGTGGCCATCCGGCACCCTGATCGTTAGGAACGGTCCGGAGCTATGAAACATCTTGAAGTGCCGGGTGATCGCGCTGAGGGCACCAGAGCGGCGGGTTTTTGCCGAGCTACTCGGACTGAATACGCGATCCCATTCAAGTTAGCTGTGGATGATCAAGGCTGAATTAACATGCAAAATCTGCGCATCTAAATCGATCCGAGCCCGAGTTTCCGCGCGCACGGACGTTCCGGACCTGAATCGCCGTCACCCTGAAATCGACAAGACATCGGCTATCCCAAAATCGAGCCCTTCGAGGTGCACAGGATATCTGGAGAGATGTTCGCCTGTTCGCAGGCGAACATGGTTCCGGTGCGCTCCCCAACCGGTCATCACTTCGTCGGCGATCAGGAGCGTGCCGAAGGCCTCAGTGATCTTCTTCAATTCGGTCAGAACCCAGGCCGGGTACATCAGCATGCCGCCGGCGCCGAGCACGAGACCGATGTCGAGAATGGGCGCGCTGCGGGTAAGCCAGCCACCGATATGCGGTCCACGCCGGTCGCCGCAATTGCCGGGCGCTCGCCCGCGTTACTCAAGCCCAAGGCCTCGGTGATCGCGCTGCGCCCGACATAGGCACAGCCTGCGCAAGCTCCTCGACCGACATGTTGTCGAGGAGCATGCCGTCGACGCCCACTGTAAGCGCTATCTCCAACTGGTCCAGCCTGTCCACCTCTACCTCGATCTTGACCATGTGACCTATGGCGCTAGGCGCCCGCTCGATTGCGGTGCGGATGTCGCCGGCAATGGCGATGTGGTTGTCCTTGAGCACCGCGTCGTCGAGCGCGAAGCGGGTGATTGGCGCCTGACCGCGTATCGCTTCGACAAACAACGCGGCCGTAGCCGTAGCAATGCCGCTCAGACGGCACAGAAAATTGAGCGCGGTCCGCTCAGCAGGCTTCGCGCCGGCCCGTTTACCATCGCAATGGTTTGACCTGCTCGACATCGCTGCCGTCCGGCCGCCGGATTTGCACATCGATTGCTGGATCGACGAGCAAGAAAGAAAACGCCACAGGTCGAGCCCGCACCCACGCCCGCTTGGCGCGCGTTAAGCGAAAGCGTGGCTTTGCATCGGCGGCGATAATTGCATCGCTCGTGATATCGCCGGCTCTGCCCAGGTCTTCCAGCAGGGATGATGATCTGAGGAAGTGTGCAAGTGAAGTCATGTCAACGGCTCCGTCGGATGTCGTCGTTGCAGTCGCGCTCATGGCCGGCTGACTTGGGTCATGCTGCGTGCTGCCGCCGTAAGGTTCCGCTGGGATTAGCAGTGACGCACAACGAGAGGGTTCAGAGGGTTCAGGTCAACGCCCTGGAACCCATGTCACTAGCCATCCATCACGTGGATGCGTTTCATCGAAACAGACGATTTTACGAATGTTGCGGCACGTTGCATAGAACGAATTCAAAGATGTAAGCCTTTCGGGAAAGTCGTTGATGTCTGCGTTGGCTCCAAAGAGCATTTTCTGGTGTGCGCCGAATACCAGCCTAGGCGCGCGTCCATCGCGGCCAGGCACTTCCGCGATCGACGCAAGCTACATCGCATCGGCGCAGCACGACAAGCTCCCCGAATTGCGCAGGCGCTTGCCTCAAAGGCAGCAGCAAAGCTGAGGTTTGTGGTTGTTTTGGAAAGAGGCAATTTAGATGCTTGTTGATGGCTCAAGGATGGATCGGTTCGTTGTTTCTCGACGGCGCGAGGGTCTCGGTGATTGCCTGTGGTCTCTCGCGTCGGCATGGGACTACGCACATCGGACGGGACGGGCTTTAGCAATAGATTGGCGCGGCTCTTGTTACCTCGACAACCCGTTTGCGAATGCCTTTCCGGCTTTCTTCAAGCCAATTGAAGAGATCGGTGGTGTACGGGTCATTTGCGATGACGAGATCAACCACGTCTCATTCCCCGGTCCCTTCTTCCCGTCGTGGTGGAACAAGCCATCCATCGACTGCGTGTACCGTCCGGATGAACAGATTTTCCAAGAACGTGACGAGCTTAACGATCTTTTCCAGGCCCAAGATGATTGTGAAGCCAACACGGTAGTGTGTGATGCTTGCTTGATGTGGCGCTGCGATGAGCAAGCCGAGCGAACGATATTTCGGAGCATCAGACCGAGGGTCGAAATTGAGGATCGGATTGAAGCGCTCTACCAGGAACACTTTGCCGGGCACAGCATAATTGGGGTCCATGTCCGCCACGGCAACGGCGGAGATATTATGGATCACGCACCTTACTGGGCTGATCGAAAGGTTGCCTTAGAGCAGGTATGCACTGCCATTCGCATGGCCAAAGCGCAACCGCATCCAAGGCCTGTAAGGGTGTTCTTGTGTACAGACAGCGCCCAGGTTGTTGATCACTTGTCGGGCGTATTTCCCGAACTTTTCACCGTCCCAAAACGCTTCCAAGCGGATCAGGCCGGCCCCTTAAACAGTGCAGCACTGGGCATTGACGGGGGTTTTTCCGCTCTCGTTGAGATGTATCTCCTTGGTAGATGCGACACTGTAATTCGGTTTCCTCCGACTAGCGCCTTCTCCCGCTATGCCCGCCTCTTCGTGCCACGAATTGTCGAATTCGATCTGAAGGACCCGCGTCGTTTGATCTTGATTGATAACTCTTTCGACCGTTCCCCGACCCCATGAAGGGGTTGGCATCCCGCTCGAACTCTCCCTTGCCTTCGCGCAGAGGCCCCGTTCGCCCTGCCCAATGCGCCCCTTTCTCGCCACGCAATCCCGCCGCAGGCGAGCATTTTCTTCGGCGCGTCAAAATCAAAAGGATTCAAGCTTGTCAAAGAGAAAAGTCGCTTTAATCACCGGGGTCACGGGGCAAGACGGTTCCTACCTCGCAGAATTGCTGCTGGAAAAGGGCTATTCTGTGCATGGGATAAAAAGACGATCGTCTCTTTTCAATACGGGCCGTATAGACCATCTCTATCATGATCCTCATGAAAGTGGCGTTGATCTTACACTTCACCACGGGGACTTGACAGACTCGTCCAGCCTTACGCGCGTCATCCAACTGGTTCAGCCGGACGAAATTTACAATCTGGCAGCTCAGAGCCACGTTGCAGTCTCCTTTGAACAACCAGAATACACCGCGAACTCGGACGCGTTGGGTGCGCTGCGTATCCTCGAGGCAATTCGGATCCTGGGGCTCGTCGAGCATACGCGCTACTACCAAGCCTCGACGTCTGAGCTCTACGGGCTGGTGCGGGAAACGCCACAGACCGAGACGACACCGTTCTACCCCCGATCACCCTACGCTGTTGCGAAATTGTATGCTCACTGGATCACCGTAAATTATCGAGAAGCTTACAATTTGTACGCATGTAACGGCATTTTATTTAATCATGAGTCACCCGCGCGCGGAGAAACATTTGTAACGCGAAAAATCACGCGCGCCCTGGCTCGGATTAAGCTTGGAATGCAGCCGAATCTATTCTTGGGCAACCTTAATGCTCTTCGCGATTGGGGGCACGCTCGAGACTACGTCCAGATGCAGTGGTTGATGCTGCAGCAGGAGCAAGCTGAAGACTTTGTGATCGCTAGCGGTGAGCAACATTCGGTGCGCGAATTTGTCACCGTCGCGGCCGCTGAACTCGGCATTGGTGTTCGTTGGGTTGGGGAAGGGGTCGACGAAGAGGGATACGATGCAAAGACGGGAGCTTTGATCGTAAAAGTAGATCCCCGTTATTTTCGTCCTGCAGAAGTCGAGACACTTCTCGGCGATGCCCGCAAGGCCAAAGAAAAACTTGGATGGGAGCCAAAAATCTCCTTCATTGAATTGGTTAGGGAGATGGTTCGGGAAGATTTGCGCATGGCAGAGCGTGACGCAGTGCTGATGACGCAGGGTTATTATTCATACAGTCCACGAGAGTTATGATGACAACGGCGGCGCCATGCTGGCTTGTTGTCAGCGTTAGGGTGGCCTTCTTAAGGAGCGTCCATAGCGTTATCACATGGGAAACAAAAAGATGAAGAAAGTCTATGTGGCAGGCCATAGCGGCCTTGTTGGATCCGCCACAATGAGTGCCCTCGAGGCGTTAGGATCGTATGAGATAATAACACGTACTCACGACCAACTGGATCTATTTGACAAGACCGAGACGCGCAGGTTCTTCATGTCGCGGCGGCCCGATTACGTCATTATGTGCGCCGCAAAGGTTGGTGGTATACTGGCGAACGCTAGCTCTCCTGTCGATTTCCTTCATAACAACCTCGCGATCCAACTCAGTGTTTTTGATGCCGCTTACGCTTCAGGCGTCGAACGGATGATTTTTCTTGGCTCCTCATGTATCTATCCACGCGACTGTCCGCAGCCGATACGGGAGGAATACCTTCTCACCGGTCCGCTTGAAGCGACGAATCGTCCCTTCGCTTTGGCAAAAATCGCAGGAGTCGAATCATGCTGGTCTTTTAACCGGCAGTACCAGACGCGCTATCTCGCGTTGATGCCGACCAGCTTATATGGTCCCGGCGATAATTATCACCCCGAAAAATGCCACGTTCTGCCTGCTCTGATACGCCGTTTTCATCAAGCTAAAATAAACGGCGACTCCTCGGTGGGGGTCTGGGGATCCGGAAACCCTCGGCGAGAGTTTATGTATTCGTCGGATGTAGGCGATGCCATTGCGTTCCTGCTTGGCCTGCCAGATTCGGTTTTTGACGCCTTGACTGCCCCCGACACTGCGCCCCTGATTAATGTTGGCGTTGGCGAGGATGTCACAATTCGCGAGGTGGCGGAACTCGTCAAGGCAGCGGTCTGCTGGGAGGGCAATCTGGTATTCGACACGACGAAGCCAGACGGTACTCCGCGCAAGTTACTGGACGTAACGCGCTTGCGTAAGCTTGGCTGGAAGGCCAAAACGTCTCTTGGTGCCGGGTTGCAAGCGACGTATGAGGATTTTCTTCGCCTTCATGGGGCTTGATGTGGACGCGCGCATCCTGGTTGGACTGCGTGTCCGACCGGGTGCAAGTTTGTTCAGTCAGGCCAAACAGAAGAGAGGGACGCATACATGTGCTAACGGTGCAAACCGGACCTCTCTGCGACCGGCGGTGCTGAGGACCACCCAAAAGCTTGCCCAGGCCAATGGGAAGGGCGAGGGCCGCATAACGGGCTGCACCTGGAACGGCTGTGCGTGAGCGCCGTCGACTCAAGCCGCCAGTTAGAACTGCTCGACCTCACGGGAGTCGCTGCTTAGGAACCTGCCGTCGATACGAACGCCAACCGGGGCCCCGCCATGCCTCGGGGCAGGCCTTATCCAAGGCGGTGCATGCGGTAATGGCGGACGTGGACGTATGCTTTTCAACTCGCGCCGCAGGCGGGATCGTGTCCGGATCGTGTCCTCCCTAGGTGGTGTAGCTGACGGCATTGGTCGCCGTGCTCTCCGGCATGGGCCGGGCTGATCGGCTTGCTTCAGTCTGCGTTGTTAGCGCCGAACTCACTCGCCTCGAGGTCATAGCGCCACAAGCGCGGATTCGCGGCGCGATGGTGCGGGCGTTTACAACTCCTGCAGCAGCGGGTCTCGTTGATGAACCGGCTCGCCCTGAACAAATCGCTCGCGTGTGCAGCGCGCCAAGCTATCGCGCAGAGCATCCTGACGCTCTGGGATGGCAGTGGCAGGTGACCGCCTATGCGGTGAGCACGCTTGGCCTTAGCTTGATTGGCATCGACCCCAACCACCCCTTATCATCGTGCCGTGCGCACAGCTTCTGCCGCCAAGTGAAGCCGATCAGCTGCGACCGCTCGCCGCGCCAACTCCGGCGCCAGACGATGCTCTGCTCGGCTGGTTCGAGCCCGTCGCCGCTGTTTATCCGCAGCATCGAATGTCCTAGCAGCTGAAGCCTCGAATGAATAACCGTCGCAGCTCTTCCAGCGCTGGCTCGAAACAGCAGCGCCTCTCGGAGTTGTTGAATAATCCGGAAGACAATGCCCATTTTACTTTTTCGGCAATGTTGAGGCGTCTGGGAATGGCTCAACGATTGCCCGTTAGGCCTCATGCAATGTCTCGCCCAATCCGACGAGACGGGCTGCGGCTTGACCCGTCGGCATGTCAATGACCGTGATTGCCCTTTCTGCAAGGAAGCGACGCTCGTTCTTGGTCAGCTTTGCTGTATCGATTGCCGCAAAATGTGGGCCATGGGAGCGCTTCATGATCTGTCGGGCATAGCCAACGCGCTGGCGGCACGCTGATGGCCGGCTTTGATGACAGCTTCGACATCATTGTCGTTGGCGCCCGGCCGGTCGGACTTTCTTTCGCCGCATCGCTTGCCACAGCGAGCTCAAACTGGCGGTTGTCGAAGGGCAGTCCCTGGAAAGACTGGAAAATCCGGCTTTCGACGGTCGCGAGATCGCGCTCACCCACGCCTCGATTGGGATCCTTCGCGAGCTCGGCGCTTGGGATGTTATCCGCGGCTCTGACAAGTCACCGCTTCAAGGCGCACGCGTCCTCAACGGATCGAGCCCTTTTGCGCTGTGTTTCGATTCCCCTGGCGGATCCGCGGAACCACTGGCGTTCTGGTCCCGAATTGCCGGATCCGCGATGCCCTGTTCAGGATCATCCGCTTGCAGGGCCATGTCCGGCTGCTGTGCGGCCACTCGGTCGTGCGTGCAACAAACAGTCACCAGGGAGCAGTCATAACGCTCTCCAATGGCAGGCAGCTGACCGCTCGGCTTCTCGTTGCCGCCGATTCGCGTTTGTCCGCCACCCGCAATCTGCTCGGCATCCGCGCCGATATCAATCGGCTTGGCAACTCGATGCTGATTTGCCGGGTGAGGCACGAGCGCCCCCACCACCAGATCGCGATCGAATGGTTCGATCATCATCAGACGGTAGCGATGTTGCCCCTCGCGCGAGGCATGTCGTCGCTGCTTTTGACTTTGCCTTCAAACGAGGCCGACGGACTGCTTGCCCTCGACGACGAGTTGTTCCTGATGGAGTTGACGAAGCGCTGTCGAGGGCGCCTCGGCAACATGAGCTTGGCAAGCAGCCGCCATATCTATCCGTTGGTCACCACCTGGGCGCACAGGTTCCGGGCGCCGAGCGCCGCATTGATAGGCGACGCTGCCATTGGCATGCACCCGGTGACCGCGCATGGCTTCAACATCGGCCTCGGCGGCCAGAGGCAACTCGCCCGTGGCATCCTGACAGCATGGCGCGACCGTCGCGACATTGCCGATCCCGACATGCTCCGCAGATATGAAAGCCGACTGCGCCTGTCTTCGGCGCCGCTCTATCATGCTACGAATATCCTCGTCGGACTCTACTCAAGCGAGCATCCGGCGGCACGTCTTGCAAGACATGTGGGGCTGCGCTTCGGCCAACATCTTCCCTTTGTCCGTCATGGCATTGCGGCCATGCTGAGGCGGTGAACCCCAGTCACCATAGTGTCATCATCGGCGTGCCGGCGTAGCAGGCTGGCGAGTTTGGTTCGATGTGAGCGGTCGCGGCTGCGCGGGATCCTCGATCCCAGTGAAGAGCATGACGCCTTCCTCCCCTTGTATGGGCGGAAGCGTGATCTGCTCTTTCAAGCGTTCGTTTTCCTGGTGCGGACGACGAGGTATCTGGGCCGGTCAATCGGCTTTCGGTGCTGATTATGGCAGGGCCGCCCCTCTACGGAGCGATCGGTCAGGATTGCTCTGTCTTGGAACGAGAGAGGACCGCCGCGATTTTCGACCCGCGCAGCGCCCAGCCGGTTCCGTGGTTGCACGCTTGTCGCTCCATGGTCAGCCGCATCCGGCGCAGCCGGCACACGAGGTGGGCGGCCGAACGAACCTACACCTGTCCACCGCCCGAATTGGAAGCAGCGATCCACCGCATTTCCGCCTGGGGTCTTTCAGGAATCCGGCTCGCTCCGCGAAGCCGACAAAGGCATCGCGGGCCACGCCCATCGGCGTGCGGCGTCTTGTGCTTGGTAGCACCGGTGAAGGGCTGTTTCATGGATCAGACTGCGGCGTTCCTCCGGCCACTCCTCAAACTCGATCGCGTCTACGAGATCGACAACGCACAAGGTGGGCTCCATGCTTGATGAAGACGGGGCTGCTGAATGCCGCGAGCCTCTTCCGTCGCGGATCGTCAGCGTGTCAATCGCTGTGTGTGCGGAATTCCCGACCGCCGCCAAGCGTTTGTCGGCCAACGCCACACAGGCGCGGACCCAGCCACGCCCAATTCCACCTTCGATGTGTTTAGGGCGTGGATGGTTGTCATCCGAACAATCAATTTTGCCAATCCTGCCGACCCTATTAGGGGTGTGACCGAAATCAGGTGCCTCGGCCTGCAGGCACGCCCGACGAAGAAGCCTGAGCACCAACCACCTATGCCCATAGGAGTACAGAAGGCAACGATCCGAAGACAGTGGAAATTGGTGCCGGGACGTTCTTCCTCATCCGTGTCTATGCGCGCGTCAAACGGACTCTCATTCGCTGAATGGTCCCAGAAGCGCACGAGGTGGGCAAACCACACGGTGAAGCGTGGTGGTGTTTTGACATCGGGTCTCACGAACGGCCCCGCTTTCAGAATTAGGTGCAACTTTGATGTAGAAGCTCGTTCGCCGATCACGGCAAGTTGAACACGGCCTTGCGCGCAACGCGCCGAGTTAGAAGACGCGGCCCGGCCGAATCCCGCGCACTGGAAAAAACGACGATGCCGAAGTACAGGTTTCACAAGCTTGCAGCCATTGTTGTGCTTGTCGGTTTCGCTGCGTGGATGGCGACGGGCGAGTTCTCGTCCGTCGGCAGCGCGGCCGCCGACAAATCCAAAGCGGGGGAGGTCGAGCAGCCAAAGGCGGCTGACGGCGGCAAGGCCAAGCCCGCTGAGGCAGAACAGCCCAAGGCGACCTTACGCACCGTCGCGACCATAACCCCACCCAGGCGTACCTATGCGCGCGCCATCCGGATTTCCGGACTGACCGAAGCCGACAAGCGCGCGGTCCTGGCGCCGCGCGTCGCCGGCGTCATCGACAAGCTGCCGGTCAAGCAGGGACAGCGCGTCAAGACGGGCGACCTCGTGCTGATGCTTGCCACCGAGGAAAAGCTTTCGGCGCTCAGCAACGCCAAGCAGCTTGTCGCGCAGCGTCAGGCCGAACTCGATGCGGCCTCGCGGCTGGCGAAAACCGGCAATCTGCCCAAGCTGCAGCTCGATACGGCTCGCTCCAACCTGACGCAAGGCCAGTCGCATCTGGAAGCCGCGCAGGCCGAGCTCGACCGCAACGAGGTGAAGGCGCCGTTCGACGGCGTCATCGACCGGGTACCGGTGGAGCTTGGCAGTTCCGTGATGCAGGGCGACGAAGTGGCGACCATTCTGAGCCTCGATCCGGTGATTGCCCGCGGCGAGGTCAGCGAACGTGATCTCGGCTATCTGAAGATCGGCGACAAGGCGAATGTACGATTGGTCAGCGGCCAGAACGTCGAGGGCACCGTGCGCTATATCAGCCGCGACGCCTCGTCCGCCACCCGCACCTTCCGCGTCGAGACCGCAATCCCCAACCCCGAGGGCACTATTCCGGCCGGGATGACCGCCGAGATCGCGCTGAGCGCGCAGCCGACCGACGCTGTCATGCTGCCGCGCTCCGTGGTGACGCTGGGCGACAAGGGCGATCTCGGCATCCGCGCAGTCGACAAGGACGACAAGGTCGTGTTCTTCCCGATCGACTTGGTCGACGACACGCCAACCGGCCTGGTGCTCGGCGGCATCCCTGCCGATGCGCGCATCATCGTCGCCGGCCAGGAACTGGTGAAGGAAGGCGAAGTGGTCAAGCCGGTCGAGGCCGACCAGGCGACCATCCAGAAGCTGTTGGGCGAAGCGACGGCCGGGACGCAGTAATCATGGATATCGTCAAACTCGCAATCAGCAATGCCCGGCTGACCATTTCGGTCCTGGTCTTCCTCATCCTCGCGGGTGCGGTCGCCTATCAGTCGACACCCAAGGAAGCGGAACCCGACGTTCCGATTCCCATGATGTATGTCAGCCTGATCTATCAGGGCATCTCGCCCGAGGATTCGGAGCGCCTTCTGCTGCGGCCGATGGAAGCCAAGCTGAAGAGCCTCAAGGGTCTCAAGGAGATGCGCTCGGCCGCCTTCCAGGGCGGCGGCTATGTGCTGGTCGAATTCCACCCGCAGACGGATCTGGCGACGGCGTTGCAGGACACACGCAGCAAGGTCCAGGACGGCAAGGCCGACCTGCCGCAGGCAGCCGAGGAGCCTGTAGTCTCCGAAGTCAACGTCTCCGAATTCCCCGTCCTTGTCGTGACGCTGTCGGGCGAAGTGCCCGAGCGCATGCTCACGGCGGCGGCGCGCGAGTTGCGCGACCGCATCGAGGAAGTGCCGGGCGTGCTGGAAGGCGCGCTGCAGGGCGCCCGCGACGATCTCGTCGAAGTCGTCATCGATCCGATGAAACTGTCTTCCTACGGGCTGCAGCTCGAGCAGCTGATTGGTGCGGTCGGCGATTCCAACAGTCTTGTCGCCGCCGGCAACATCGAAGGGTCCGAGGGCAAATACGCCGTCAAGGTGCCGTCGCTGATCGAGACGCCGGAGGACGTGGCGGCGCTTCCGGTCGTCGCCGGCCCCAATGCCGTGGTACAGGCCAAGGATATCGCCACCGTCCGCTCCACCTTCAAGGACGCTGAGACGGTAACCCGTCTCGACGGCAAGCCGGCGATCGCCATCGAGGTGAAGAAGCGCATCGGCTCCAACCTGATCGACACGATCGC
>NZ_JBVVQE010000105.1:0-16357 GCF_055811435.1 Mesorhizobium sp. WSM4837 | reverse complement strand
TTTTCTCCCCCCCCCCCCAACCCCCGCCGCGTTTCCGGGGGCGCGGCATCCCCTCGCGCGCGCCGCACCACCGCGCGCCGGGCAGCCCCGCGGGGGCGCGGGGGGCCGGGCGCCGGCCGGCCGCCGCCTGATGCCTCGTCGGGGCCATGACCGGCCACCGTTGTTTAGCCCCCTGGCATATGCGACGGGACCGTCTGGCTCATAGGCTGTGCCAATGCCGGCGGCATAGTTCGAGGCATAGCGCATGACCCCGGAAACCAATCTTCGGTTCCGGAAAGGATCATGCGCAAGCAAGAAAGTGTTAGAGCGTCCTTTGCGCGTCCAAGTGGACGCGCGGCGCTCTAAGGGGGACGAAGCGGACGATGGTGGACCAACCACCTGGTGGACCAACCACCGCCGCCCGCTTCGCAGCTAAAGGTGGAGTGCCTCCCATGTCAGTGGCTGTTGAGAAGCCGGATACGCCCTCGGACCAGCGTTCGCGGCGTTCCGGCGGGCGCGAAGCGCGTCGCGCCATGCGGGCAGCACCCCTTGCCGACGATATCAAGCCGGTGCGCGCCGGCCTTGAAGGCGGAAGCTACGGACCGCTCAGCGAAAACGACCGCGAGCGCATTCACGAAGCGGTGCTGACGCTGCTTGAGACGGTCGGCTTCGCCAATGCCATCCCCTCCTGCATCGAGGCGCTGACCGAGGCCGGCGCCACGCTCGGCGAGGACGGCCGCATCCGTTTTCCGCGCGCGCTCGTCCTCGACACCATCAAGAAAGCGGCGCGCCATTTCACCCTGCATGGCCAGGATCCCAAGCACGACATGCTGATCCAGGGCAAGCGCGTGCATTACGGCACGGCGGGCGCCGCGGTGCATCTGGTCGACGTCGAGAAGCGCTGTTATCGCGAGTCGCTGCTGCAGGACATCTATGACGCCGCCCGCATCGTCGAAGGGCTCGACAACATCCATTTCTTCCAGCGGCCGATGGTGCCGCGCGACATCCCCGATCCGCTCGATATGGATTTCAACACGCTTTACGCCTGCGTGATGGGCACGTCGAAGCATGTCGGCACATCCTTCACGGTGCGCGAGAACGTCAAGCCGGCGCTCGACATGCTTTATGCGATTGCCGGCGGCGAAGAGAATTTTCGCGCCCGGCCTTTCGTCTCCAATTCGAACTGTTTTGTCGTGCCGCCGATGAAGTTTGCCGAGGATGCCTGCGGCGTGCTCGAGGCCTGCGTCGAAGGCGGCATTCCGATCCTGCTGCTGTCGGCCGGCCAGGCGGGCGCCACGGCGCCGGCGGCGATCGCCGGTGCGGTGGTGCAAGCGGTGGCCGAGGTGCTCGCCGGCCTCGTCTATGTCAACGCCATCAAGCCTGGCCATCCGGCGATCTTCGGCACCTGGCCGTTCGTCTCCGACCTCAGGACCGGCGCCATGTCCGGCGGCTCGGCCGAGCAAGCGGTGCTGACCGCTGCCTGCGCCCAGATGGCGCAATTCTACGACCTGCCGGGCGGTTCGGCCGCCGGCATGACGGACTCGAAACTGCCCGACATTCAGTCCGGTTACGAAAAGGGCATCACCGATGTGATGGCCGGCCTTGCCGGCCTCAACCTCGTCTACGAATCGGCCGGCATGCACGCCTCGCTGCTCGGCTTTTGCCTGGAAAGCCTGATCATCGACAACGACATGCTCGGCCATTGCCTGCGCTGCGTTCGCGGCATCGAGGTGACCGATGAGTCGCTGTCGATAGACACCATCGCCGACGTTTGCCTGAAGGGGCCGGGTCATTACCTCGGCAACGAGCAGACACTGCGGCTGATGCAGACGGAATATTTCTATCCGGCGGTCGGCGACCGCTTTTCGCCGAAGGAATGGAACGAGAAAGGCAGGCCTGACATCCTGCAGCGGGCGATCATCGAGAAGAAACGCATCCTCGCCGAGCGCTTCCCGCGCCACGTGCCGAAGCCGGTCGACGACAAGTTGCGGGCCCGCTTCGGCAATCTGATCCAACTGCCGCGCAGCGGCATGGGCGGCTGAAGACGGTTCCCGTCAAAACGGTCAGAGCCTAATCCATCCCGACAAAATCGGGATGGGGCGCTACCTCTTTATTTGACCATGATCTTTTCCGAAAACCGGGCTCCACTTTTCGGGATCATGGTCTAGTCGGCGCTCAACCCGTAGCGGTCGACGACCTCGCCACTGATCAGCTTGGCATGCAGCGTCATCAGTATGATTTGCGCATCGAAGCTGTCGCCGGCCTCGAGTGCCGCCTCGAGCCGGCGCTCCGCATCCAGCCTATGTCGAAGGCCGTTGGATTGCTCGAATGCTTCCGGCCCGGCAATACAATAGCCAAGCAGCTGCGCCACCGGCGGGTAGGCTTGTGGCGGCGGCTCGTCGGGCCAGTGGTCCTTCATCAGATTGACGATGGTGAGCTTTGCTCCCTCCGGCACAAGGGCGGGATGAAGGTCAACGTCGCGTAACGCGGCGTCGAGTTGTCTGAGGTCGCCTGAACGGCCGAACATTCCAAGGAAGCCTAGGGAGGAACGTCGTCTCGCCATGATTTTCCTATCCGAATGCCCGAAACCGCAGCGAAGCGCCGTCCGCAGGCAGCCGCTAAAGCGCGTCGCATTTGATCCGGCCGCATGCGACGCGCTTTAGGTTGTTGTTTTATGCATGTCGTTATCGCAAAATCGCTGGACACGCTCGGGTCAGGCCCGAGGGCATGCTTTTGCGCGACATGCATTAACCACTCGCTGCCAGCAACAGAACACCGGCGAGGGCCGATCCCGCAAGCGTCGGCAGCATGCCGATCTTCAGCTTCAGAATGGCGATCATGGCAGCACATGACAGCAGCGCCGCGCGCCAGTCGATCGACGAGAGCACCGGCACGTCGGTTCCAAGCCCGACGTTGCGCACCTCGCCGAAGATGACGTGCAAGCCGAACCACAGAGCGAGATTCATGATGACGCCGACGACGGCGGCGGTGATCGCGCCCAGCGCCGCCGACAGCGCCTTGTTGTCGCGCAGGGATTCGATATAGGGCGCGCCGAGGAATATCCAGAAGAAGCAAGGCGTGAACGTCGCCCACAGGGTGAGCATCGCCCCTAGCGATCCGGCAAGCAGCGGGCTCAACGATCCGGATTGGCGGAACGCGGCCAGAAAGCCGACGAACTGCAGGACGAGTATGAGTGGACCCGGCGTGGTTTCGGCAAGCCCGAGGCCATCGACCATCTCACCGGGTGCGAGCCAGCCGAAGGACTCGACCGCTGCCTGCGCGACATAGGCAAGGACTGCGTAGGCGCCGCCGAAGGTGACGACCGCCATGACGCTGAAGAAGCCGCCGATCTGCGTCCACACGCTGGCGGATCCGGTGAACGCCCAGATCAGCAGCACCGGCCCGAGCCAGATCGGCAGCCAGATCGCGACGGTGCGCGGCGCATGCCATCGCGTCGGCCTGACGTGGGCCAGCTCGCCGCGCTCGAACATCAGGTCGACCGCGCCCTTGATGTCGGGAACCGCGTCCTTGCCGTGCGCCGCGCCGGAAAAAAGCGCCGGCGCAACACGATTGCCAATCCAGCCCGCCAGGCCGGCAAGCAGGACGATGAGCGGAAACGGCATGTTCAATGCATAGATGGCGATGAAGGCGGCGAGCGCGATCGAAACCATGACCCGGTTCTTCAGGGCACGACGTCCGATCCGGATCATCGCCTCGATCACGATGGCGAGCACGGCCGCCTTTACCCCGAAAAACAGTGCCTCGACGAGCGGAGCGTCGCCATACAGCGCATAGAGGATGCTCAAGGTGAGCATCACAAGCGCGCCCGGCGCGACGAACAGGATGCCGGCGACCAGGCCGCCGATCGTCCGGTGCAGCAGCCAGCCGATATAGATGGCGAGTTGCTGGGCTTCAGGGCCGGGCAGCAGCATGCAGTAGTTCAACGCATGCAGGAAACGTTGCTCGCCGATCCAACGCCGTTCCTCGACCAATTCCCTGTGCATGAGCGCGATCTGGCCGGCCGGCCCGCCGAAGCTGAGCAGGCCGATTTTCGCCCAGAGTTTTACGCCTTCACGGAAGCTTGGCGCAGCCGGCGCTTCGACGATCTCGGCCGTTTTTCCCAAAGCCCCCGTTTTGTCAGAAGCCCCCGTTTTGTCAGAAGCCGGGGCGCTCATGATGGCTTGCTCGCGCTTGGCCAATTGTGCGTCTCCTCGGTGGCATCGCGGCACCATCGGAAAAACGCGTCGTAGAGCAGCATGCCTGCCTCCAGCTGTTCCAGATCGTCGCGAAACATCCGCGACAGGCCAAGCGAGGCGGCCAGGAATCCGGCTGCCTGGGGAACCAAATCGAGGCGTGCGGTATCGGCGGCGCGCACGATCATGGCCAGGCGGTCGAGCGCCTCGGATTCGAGCCCGAACTCTTCGATCATCGTGTCGAAGGTGCAGCGTTCGTCCCGGTGAGTCCAGAACACATTGTCGATGTCGAAAGGCACGGCCTGAAAGCGGTCCGCAACGGCCGACACTTCGGCCGCCTCGACAAAGAGGAAGACCGCGCCCGAATCGATGAAGCGCCTGATCAGCCAGGGGCAGGCGATGCGATCGACCTTCGGGCGGCTCCGCGTCACCCACACGGTGCGGCCCCTTTCGTCGCGGGGCGGTATCTTGCCGGCATTGATCAAAGGCCCCTTGGCATCGCGCCAGGCCTCGAACCCGCCTTCGAGGGATTCGGCGGCAATGCCTTCATGCCGCAGCCATGCGGCCACGCCTTGCGAGAGCTTTTGCCCTCTTTGGCAGACGACCATCACTCGGCTGCCGGCGAATTCGGATGCCCAGGTCGAGACGGTTTTGAAATCACGCCGGTTTGAGGCCGGCAGCAGGCGCGGATCGGCGCTGTAATCCTCTTCGATGCGAACATCGATGATCGCGGGCGCGCCCGGCAGACCAATCAGACGGGACAGTTGCGATACGGTGATAGCGGTTGTCGACGGCATGGCGTCCACCTCCTTGAGAGAGAAGCTTGGACGCGAACGTTGGGCTGACGCCTCACGGGGTCGTCGCGATGCACCCCTTGCCATGATCGTGGATTTGTCGCGCCCGCTTGTCAAGCGCCATGCCTGGAGCAAAGGATGCTCTGGCTCCGGCGGGCGGCGGAGCCAGGACATGTTTGGGAGGAAACCCATGAAAAAGACCTATCACGGCAGCTGCCATTGCGGTGCAGTGCGTTTCGAAGCCGAAATCGACCTCGCTGAGGGCATCCGCAAATGCAATTGCAGCTTCTGCTGGAAACTCGGCTACCGGAAATCCTTCGCCGCCTATGAGGCAGTGCGGGTGACGGACGGCCGCGACCGGATGCGGGAGTACAAGGCGACGCCGTCGAACTGGCCGGAAGGCGACATCAACCACTATATGTGCCCGAACTGCGGCGCGAATTTTCTCTCGCGCGGCTATCTCGATTTCATGGGCGGGAATTTCTGGGCGGTGAACGTCGCCTGCCTCGACGACGTCACCCAAGAGGAACTCGCCGCAGCCCCAATCGTCTACGAGGACGGCAAGCACGACAGGCAGGACCAGACGCCTGAGATTGTTGGCTATTTATAGGCGCTTGGGTGCGGCTTGGCGCTCTTCCTTCTCCCCTTGTGGGAGAAGGTGGATCGGCGCGCAGCGACGAGCCGGATGAGGGGTGCTGGACGGAGTGCGTCGGTGCCAAGCTGGAGCACCCCTCATCCGTCGCCTTCGGCGACACCTCCCACAAGGGGAGAAGGCAAAGAAAGACGCGTTCAGTGATTGTCCCGCGGCACGCCTGCGGTGTGCGCCACATCCTGGTATTTCACCGCGGGCTTCAGCACCATTCCTTCGGAGAACTGGTCGACCATGCCGCGCTGGATCTCCTGCCATGGGGTCTGGTGCTTGGGGTAGCGATAGCCGCCACTGTTCTGCAGCTCGGCGCGCCGGCGCGTAATCTCGTCATCGGTGACGAGAATGTCGGCAGTGCCCTTGCGCAGGTCGATGCGGACGCGGTCGCCGGTCTTCAACAGCGCCAGCCCGCCGCCTATGGCGGCTTCGGGCGAGGCGTTGAGGATCGACGGCGAGCCCGACGTGCCTGACTGGCGGCCGTCGCCGATGCAGGCCAGCGCATGGATGCCCTTCTTGATGAGATGGGCCGGCGGCTGCATGTTGACGACTTCGGCGCCGCCGGGATAACCGATCGGGCCGGCGCCACGCATGAACAGGATGGTGTGCTCGTCGATGCCTTGCGCCGGGTCGTCGATGCGGGCGTGGTAGTCCTCTGGCCCGTCGAAGACCATGGCGTTGCCCTCGAAGGCCTCGGGGTCGTTCGGGTTCGACAGATAGCGCTCGCGGAATTCGGGCGAGATGCCGCTGGTCTTCATGATCGCCGAATCGAACAGATTACCCCTAAGATTGATGAAACCGGCATTGTCCTTCAGCGGCTCGGCGACGGTGCGGATAACATCGAGATTCTCGTTGACGGCCGCGCTGCAATTGGCGCCGATCGTCTTGCCGTTGACCGTCATGGCGTCGGGATGAGGCAACAGCCCGGCCTTCATCAGTTCGGCCACCACCGCCGGCACACCGCCGGCATGGTGATAGTCCTCGCCGAGATACTCGCCCGACGGCTGCAGGTTGACAATGAGCGGTATCTGGAGGCCGACCGTCTGCCAATCGTCATTGTCGAGCGGCACGCCGAGATGGCGGGCGATGGCGTTGAGGTGGATCGGCGCGTTGGTCGAGCCGCCGATGGCCGAGTTGACGACGATGGCGTTCTCGAAGGCCTGGCGGGTCATGACGTCTGAGGGTTTCAAGTCCTCATGCACCATGTCGACGATGCGCTTTCCCGTCTCATAGGCGATCTGGCCGCGCTCGCGGTAGGGCGCCGGAATGGCGGCCGAGCCCGGCAGCTGCATGCCGAGGGCCTCGGCCAGCGAGTTCATGGTGGTGGCGGTGCCCATGGTGTTGCAATAGCCGGTGGACGGCGCCGAAGAGGCGACGATGTCCATGAACTCGTCATAGCCGATCTCGCCGGCCGACAGGCGCTGGCGCGATTCCCAGACGATGGTGCCGGAGCCGGTGCGCTTGCCCTTGTGCCAGCCGTTGAGCATCGGGCCGACCGACAGCGCGATAGCCGGAATGTTGACGGTGGCGGCGGCCATCAGCAGGGCCGGCGTCGTCTTGTCGCAGCCGATGGTGAGCACGACGCCGTCGAGCGGATAGCCGTAGAGCACCTCGACCAGGCCGAGATAGGCGAGGTTGCGGTCGAGTGCGGCGGTCGGGCGTTTGCCCGTCTCCTGGATCGGGTGGCACGGGAACTCGAAAGGGATGCCGCCCATCGAGACGATGCCCTCACGCACGCGCTTGGCCAGTTCGAGATGATGGCGGTTGCAGGGCGACAGATCCGAGCCGGTCTGGGCGATGCCGATCAGCGGCTTGCCCGACATCAGTTCGGCACGCGTCAGCCCGTAATTCAGGTAGCGCTCGAGGTAAAGCGCCGTCATCCCCGGATTGTCCGGATTGTCGAACCACTCCTGCGAGCGAAATTTCTTTTTCTGCGTGGGGGCGCCGGCCATCATGGTCTCCGTATTTGTATGACAAATCGATATGACAACGCGCGAGAGCAGGCAAGAGGCACGCGCCATCCGATTCCGGACTTTGGTGCGATAGACATGTGTTTACCCCCACGCTAGACCGGATCGGGGTTTGTCAATTCGTATCCGGGAGATTTTGATGGCTTTGGTTATCGAAGGCGAGGAACGCATCGCCGCACCCTTGCAAAAGGTGTGGGAGGCGCTGAACGACCCGGACGTTCTGAGGCAGACCATTCCGGGCTGCCAGAGCCTCGAAAAGAAGTCGGACACCGAGATGGCGGCGACCGTGGTGGTCAAGATCGGCCCGATCAAGGCGACGTTCAACGGCGAGGTGACGCTCAGGAATCTCAACCCGCCGCATTCCTACACCATCCAGGGCGAGGGCAAGGGCGGCATCGCCGGCTTCGCCAAAGGCGGCGCCGATGTGACGCTGACCGCCGATGGCCCGGAGGCGACGATTCTCAGATATGCGGCCAAGGCCGATGTCGGCGGCAAGATCGCCCAGCTCGGCAGCCGTCTGATCGAATCGACATCGAAGAAACTGGCCGGACAGTTTTTTTCGAGCTTTGGCGACAAGGTGGGCGGCTCCCCTCGCCCTTGAGGGGAGGGTGCCGCGCGAAGCGGGCGGGAGGGGTCGCCTCAACCGCCTCGACCTACAACTGGCGTTGACCAAGAAAGGTGGAGTGCGTCGCCACCGACCCCACCCGGCCCTGCGGGCCACCCTCCCCTCAAGGGGGAGGATCACTCAAACACGATGTTCGGCACGGCGGCTTCGGCCGCGCCGCGTTCTTCCTTGACCCTGCCCCAGACGTTCGCGGCGATGTCGCGGTAGATCTTGGCCTCGGCGCTGTCGGGCTTGGAGACCACCACCGGCGTGCCGGCATCCGAGCTTTCGCGGATGCCCATTTCGAGCGGCACTTCGCCGAGGAAGGAGACGCCGAGACGCTCGGCCTCGCGGCGCGCGCCGCCATGGCCGAAGATGTCGTAGCGCTTGCCGGTGTCGGGGGCGAGGAAATAGCTCATATTCTCGACGATGCCCAACACCGGCACGTCGACCTTCCTGAACATGTTGAGGCCTTTTCGCGCATCGATCAGGGCCAGATCCTGCGGCGTCGAGACGATGACGGCGCCGGCCAGCGGCACCTGCTGGGCCATGGTCAGCTGCGCGTCGCCGGTGCCGGGCGGCATGTCGACGACGAGCACGTCGAGCGGACCCCATTCGACCTCGCGCAACATTTGCGTCAATGCCGACATCACCATCGGCCCGCGCCAGATCATTGGCGTCTCCTCATCGACGAGGAAGCCCATCGACATCACCTTCAGGCCGTAATTCTCCATCGGCTTCAGGACCTTGCCGTCGACCGTCTGCGGCCGGCCATGGATGTTGAGCAGCCGCGGCATCGACGGGCCGTAGATGTCGGCGTCGAGCACGCCGACCCTCAGGCCGTTGGCGGCGAGGCCAAGCGCGATATTGACGGCAGTGGTCGACTTGCCGACGCCGCCCTTGCCGGAAGCGACAGCGATGATCGCCTCGATGCCGGGCACGCCGCGCTTGCCCTGACTGTGCGAGGCCGGAGCGTGCGGAGCCGGACGCGGCGCGGCAGCGGGTGCGGCCGGCGGTACGGGCCTGGTGGCAGGCCTTTGCGGAACCGGAGCCTCCATGCCGCCACCCTTCTTTTCCGCCGTCAGGGCGACCACGGCGCCGGCGACACCCGGGATCGCCTTGACGACACGCTCGGCGGCGGCACGCAGCGGCTCCATCTCCTGGGCCCGGGCAGCCGGCACGGTGATCGAAAAGAAAACCTTGGCATCGGCAATGAAAATCTCGGAGACCATGCCGAGGTCGACGATGTTGCCGGTGAAGTCCGGTCCGTTGACCGTCTTCAGGCGCTCGATGACGATTTCCTTGGTGACGTTTTCCTGGACGGCGGGCATCAGCTTTTCCTCTGCTTTTACGCCTGAGATAGTGCAGTTCCCGAACAGAACCAAGCGGCGGAACGACACGCACGGGCGTGGCTGCAAAGACTTGCGTCCGTTTGTCGGTCTTGCAGAGGACGAAACGTCTTTAGGGAAGAAGCACGCCGATCGCACAGGCTGCGTCGCCTGAAGACGAAGCAGCCCTATCTTTGCAGGCTTCGGACGTGCTCGCCCGCAAGCAAAGGAGACCAATCATGCTCGCAAACAGCAACGCAACGGCCAATCTCGCGGTGAAGGACCTGGCCAAGGCCAAGGCCTTCTATGAAGACGTTCTGGGGCTGACGGAGGTTCACAACGAGGGTGGCGAACTGATCGTCTACAAATGCGGCGACACCAGCATCAATGTCTATCGCTCGCAATTCGCCGGAACCAACAAGGCGACGGCGGTGACCTGGATGGTCGGCGACGAGATCGACACCATCGTCAAGGCGCTGAAATCGAAAGGCGTTGTCTTCGAGCACTACGAGATGCCGGGCCTGAAGCTGGAAGGCGACATCCATGTCGGCTACGGCATGAAGGTCGCATGGTTCAAGGATCCTGACGGCAACATTCTGAACTTGGTCGACAGCTAGGCCTGGACGGCGGCGAAGCTTCGGCCGCAATGAGGATTCGCCAGGCAAAAACAGCATGCATCTGGCGCAGCCTCACTCGGCCGGGTAGCGTCCGCTCATGATCGACAAGCTGGAATTCTTCATCGCGCTGGCCAGGGAGGAGCATTTCGGCCGGGCGGCGGAGGTGTGCGGCGTCACCCAGCCGACGCTTTCGGCCGGCATCAAGCAGCTGGAGGGCCAGCTCGGCGTGATGCTGGTTCTGCGCGGCTCGCGCTTCCAGGGGCTGACGCCGGAGGGAGAACAGGTGCTGGCGTGGGCGCGCCGCATCGTCGGCGATACCCGCACCATGCGCGAAGAGATGCGGGCGGCGCGTCACGGCCTTTCGGGGCGCATCCGCATCGCCGCCATCCCGACGGCGCTGGCCATGGTGGCGCGGCTGACGACGCCTTTTCGGGCAAAACATCCCGGCGTCACCTTCTCGGTGCTGTCGCGCACCTCGATCGAGGTGCTGTCGCTGCTCGGCAATTTCGACATCGACGCCGGCATCACCTATCTCGACAACGAGCCGCTGGGGCGGGTGACCAGCGTGCCGCTCTATGACGAGCGCTATCAGCTGATCACCGCGATCGGAAACCCCTATTCCGACCGCGACAAAGTGACATGGGCGGAGCTCAGCCAGCTGCCGCTCTGCCTGTTGACGCCGGACATGCAGAACCGCCGCATCATCGACCAGCATTTGGCCGAAGCCGGCACGCAGGTGCGGCCGACACTCGAATCCAATTCGATGATCGTGCTGTTCTCGCATATCCGTACCGGAAAATGGTCGTCGATCATGCCGCTCAACCTCTCGGAAACATTCGGCTTTTCCGAGCCGATCCGGGCCATTCCGATCGTCGAGCCGGACGCCAGCCACACCGTCGGGCTGGTGGCGACGCTGCGCGAGCCGCACACCCCGCTGGTCTCGGCGCTGCTGGACGAGGCAATGGCGCTGGCAGACGATTTCCGCGCCCGCCACTGAGCTAGAGATTGCAGGCTGGACGGCATCGATAGAAGATTTCTATCGAGCAACGGATCAGCTTTATTGATTTGGCGGGTTTCCTCCGATTTCCTAGGCACTTAGCGGATTACTACGACCAGGGAGGGCGCTGCATGATCATGCAGCCTGCAAGTACCGAGATCGCGTCGCGCACGGCGGCGATCGTTCAGGAGTTGAAGGGCCTCGAAGGCCCGCTGTTGCCGATCCTCCACGGCATCCAGGAAGAGTTTGGCCATGTGCCGCATGACGCGCTGCCGGTCATCGCCGAAGCGCTGAACATCTCCAAGGCGGAGGTGCACGGCGTCGTCACCTTCTACCACGATTACCGCAGCCGGCCGGCCGGCCGGCATGTGCTGAAGCTCTGCCAAGCCGAAGCCTGCCAATCGATGGGCTCGGACGCGATTGCCGCCAAGCTCAAGCAATTGCTGGGCATCGGCTTCCACGAGACGGCCCGCGACGGTTCGGTGACGCTAGAGCCGGTCTATTGCCTCGGCCTTTGCGCCTGCGCGCCATCGGCGATGCTGGACGGCGAGGTGATCGGCCGGCTCGATGACGAAAAACTCGACGAGATCGTAGCCGAGGTGCGCTCATGATCCCGCGCATCTATATTCCCGGCGATTCCGGCGCGCTGGCGCTCGGTGCGGAAAAGGTCGCCAAGGCGATTGAGAAGGAATTGGCCGATCGCGGCATCGAGGCCAAGATCGTGCGCAACGGTTCGCGCGGCGCCTATTTCCTCGAGCCGATGGTCGAGGTGGCGACAGAAAATGGCCGTGTCGCCTATGGGCCGGTGAAGCCATCCGATGTCAAAAGCCTGTTCGACAGCGGCTTCCTCACCGGCGGTCACCACAAGCGCTGGCTGGGCGCGCCCGACAAGATCCCGTTCCTGGCCAGGCAGACGCGCCTGACCTTCGCGCGCTGCGGCGTCATCAATCCGCTGTCGCTTGATCACTACAAGGCGCATGGCGGACTGAAGGGCCTGCAGAACGCCGTGGCGATGGCTCCGGCCGACATCGTCAAGCAGGTCACCGAGTCGGGCCTGCGGGGTCGCGGCGGCGCGGGCTTCCCGACCGGCATTAAATGGAAGACGGTGCTCGATACGATCGCCGACAAAAAGTACATCGTCTGCAATGCCGACGAGGGCGACAGCGCCACCTTCGCCGACCGCATGATCATGGAGGGCGATCCCTTCGTGCTGATCGAGGGAATGGCAATCGCCGGTGTCGCCACCGGGGCAACCAAGGGCTTTGTCTATATCCGCTCGGAGTATCCGCATGCGGTGGCGATGATGCAAAAGGCGGTCGAGGCCGCCCGCAAGGCCGGCCTGCTCGGCCTCAACGTGCTGGGCTCGCCCCACGCCTTCGACATGGAAATCCGCATCGGCGCCGGCGCCTATGTCTGCGGCGAGGAAACCTCGCTGCTCAACAGCCTCGAAGGCAAGCGCGGCGTCGTTCGCGCCAAGCCGCCACTGCCGGCCATCCAGGGCCTGTTCGGCAAGCCGACGGTGATCAACAACGTCATCTCGCTGGCCTCGGTGCCTGTCATCATGGACAAGGGTGCTGCCTTCTACAAGGATTTCGGCATGGGCCGCTCGCGCGGCACCATTCCGATCCAGATCGCCGGCAATGTCAGATATGGCGGCCTTTTCGAGGCGGCGTTCGGCATGACGCTTGGCGAGATCGTCGACGACATCGGCGGCGGCACGGCGACTGGACGGCCGGTCAAAGCGGTGCAGGTCGGCGGCCCTCTGGGTGCCTACTTCCCACGCTCCCTGTTCGACACGCCCTTCGACTACGAAGCCTTCGCCGCCAAGGACGGGCTGATCGGCCACGCCGGCATCACCGTCTTCGACGACACCGCCGACATGCTGAAGCAGGCGCGCTTCGCCATGGAGTTCTGCGCCATCGAGAGCTGCGGCAAGTGCACGCCCTGCCGCATCGGCTCGACACGCGGCGTCGAGACGATCGACAAGATCGCCAGGGGTAGCGAGCCGGAAAAGCAGATCGAGCTGGTGACGGACCTCTGTAACACGATGAAGTTCGGTTCGCTCTGCGCGCTGGGTGGCTTCACGCCTTATCCGGTGATGAGCGCAATCAACCACTTCCGCGAAGATTTCAAGCCGGCGCCAGTCGCCGAAGCAGCAGAATAGGAACCTCGCGATGGGTCTCATTCAGGAAATCGACTACGGCACGCCGGCCTCGACGTCCGAGAAGCAGGTGACGCTGACCGTCGACGGCTTCACCGTCACCGTGCCGGAAGGCACATCCATCATGCGCGCCTCGATGGAGGCCGGCATTGCCATCCCGAAACTTTGCGCCACCGATATGGTCGACGCCTTCGGCTCCTGCCGGCTCTGCCTGGTCGAGATCGACGGCCGCAACGGCACGCCCTCCTCCTGCACGACGCCGGTGGCGCCGGGCATGGTCGTGCACACCCAGACCGGTCGGCTGAAGGACATCCGCCGCGGCGTGATGGAGCTCTACATCTCCGACCATCCGCTCGACTGCCTGACCTGTGCGGCCAATGGCGACTGCGAATTGCAGACGCAGGCCGGCGTCGTCGGCCTGCGCGACGTGCGCTACGGCTATGAGGGCGACAACCACGTCTTCAAGAAGAACGACGGCGCCGAAAACTTCAAATGGATGGCGAAGGACGAGTCCAACCCATACTTCACCTATGATCCATCGAAATGCATCGTCTGCTCGCGCTGTGTGCGCGCCTGCGAGGAGGTGCAAGGCACATTCGCGCTGACCATCGAGGGCCGCGGCTTCGAAAGCCGTGTGTCGCCCGGCATGCACCAGCTTTTCATCGACAGCGAGTGCGTGTCCTGCGGCGCCTGTGTGCAGGCCTGCCCGACGGCGACGCTTTCCGAGAAATCGGTGATCAAGATCGGCCAGCCCGAGCATTCGGTCGTCACCACCTGCGCCTATTGCGGCGTCGGCTGCTCGTTCAAGGCCGAAATGCGCGGCGACGAGCTGGTGCGCATGGTGCCCTACAAGGACGGCAAGGCGAACCGTGGCCATAGCTGCGTCAAGGGCCGTTTTGCCTACGGCTACTCGACCCACAAGGAGCGCATCCTCAATCCGATGATCCGCGAAAAGGTCACCGATCCATGGCGCGAGGTGTCGTGGGAGGAAGCGCTGACCCACACCGCCAACGAGTTCCGCCGCATCCAGTACCAGTATGGCCGCACCTCGATCGGCGGCATCACCTCGTCGCGCTGCACGAATGAGGAAACCTATCTGGTGCAGAAGCTGATCCGCCAGGGTTTCCGCAACAACAATGTCGATACCTGCGCCCGCGTCTGCCATTCGCCGACCGGCTATGGCCTTGGCCAGACTTTCGGCACCTCGGCAGGCACGCAGGATTTCGACTCGATCGAGCAGACCGATGTGGTGATGATCATCGGCGCCAATCCGACCGACGCACATCCGGTGTTTGCTTCGCGCATGAAGAAGCGGTTGCGCAAGGGCGCCAAGCTGATTGTGCTCGACCCGCGCCGCACCGACATCGTGCGCTCGGCTCATATCGAGGCGCAGCATCATCTGCCGCTGAAGCCGGGCACCAATGTCGCCGTGGTCACCGCGCTTGCCCATGTCATCGTCACCGAAGGCCTGTTCGACGAGGCCTTCATCCGCGAACGCTGCGACTGGGACGAGTTCCAGGATTGGGCGTCGTTCGTGGCGCTACCGGAAAACAGCCCTGAGGTGGTCAGCCAGCTCGCCAATGTCGATCCTGAAGAGATCCGCAGCGCCGCAAGGCTGTTTGCCGCCGGCGGCAATGGCGCGATCTATTACGGCCTCGGCGTGACCGAGCACAGCCAGGGCTCGACCACCGTCATCGCCATCGCCAATCTCGCCATGGCGACCGGCAATATCGGCCGGCCGGGCGTCGGCGTGAACCCGCTGCGCGGGCAGAACAATGTCCAGGGCTCTTGCGACATGGGCTCGTTCCCGCATGAGCTGCCCGGCTATCGCCACGTCTCCGGCGACGCGGTACGCGATATCTATGAAAGCCTGTGGGGGGTCAAACTCGACGACGAGCCCGGCCTGCGCATCCCCAACATGCTGGACGCCGCCGTCGACGGCTCGTTCAAGGGCCTCTATGTGCAGGGCGAGGACATTTTGCAGTCGGATCCCGACACCAAGCATGTCGCCGCAGGCCTTGCGGCCATGGAATGCGTGGTCGTCCACGATCTCTTCCTCAACGAGACCGCCAACTACGCGCATGTCTTCCTGCCCGGCTCGACCTTCCTCGAAAAGGACGGCACCTTCACCAATGCCGAGCGCCGCATCAACCGCGTGCGCAAGGTGATGGCGCCGCGCAACGGCTTTGCCGACTGGGAAGTGACGCAGAAGCTCGCACAGGCGATGGGGCTTGCCTGGAATTACCAGCATCCGTCCGAAATCATGGACGAGATTGCGAAGACGACGCCGAGCTTCGCCAAGGTTTCCTACGGTTATCTGGAAAGGATGGGCTCGGTGCAGTGGCCGTGCGACGAGCAGGCGCCGGAAGGCACGCCGATCATGCATATCAGCGGCTTCGTGCGCGGCAAGGGCAAATTCATCCGCACCGAATATGTGGCGACCGACGAGAGGACGGGACCGCGCTTCCCGCTGCTGCTGACAACCGGCCGCATCCTATCGCAGTACAATGTCGGCGCGCAGACCAGGCGTACCGACAATGTCATGTGGCACAGCGAGGACCGTCTCGAGATCCACCCGCATGACGCCGAAAACCGAGGTTTGCGCGACGGCGACTGGGTCCGCCTGACCAGCCGCTCCGGCGAGACGACGCTGCGCGCGCTGATCACCGACAAGGTGTCGCCTGGCGTGGTCTATACGACGTTCCACCACCCCGACACGCAGGCCAACGTCATCACCACCGACTTCTCCGACTGGGCGACCAACTGCCCGGAATACAAGGTGACGGCGGTGCAGGTCGGCGCGTCCAACGGGCCGTCGGGATGGCAGCTCGACTATGACGAGCAGGCCCGCAACAGCCGTCGCATCGCGACGCTGGAAGCAGCGGAGTAATCGTGCCGAGGCATTCGACCGAAAGCGCTTCAATCTTGACGGTTGGTCGACCCCCCCCCCCCGCCGCGGGGGGGGCCCCCCCCCCCCCCGCCGCCCCCCCCCGCCCCCCCCGCGGCGGGGCCCCCCCCCCCCCCCCGCCGCGGCCCCCCCCCCCCCCCCCCCCCCCCCCCCACCCCACAGA
>NZ_JBVVQE010000104.1:0-17919 GCF_055811435.1 Mesorhizobium sp. WSM4837 | reverse complement strand
CCGCCCGGGCGTCGTCCCAACGCGCCCGTGTCTTGTCCACCCCCCCCCCCGCCGTATCTTAAAAACCATCGATTCACTCAAATCGCGGGGGGCGCCGCCGCCCGCCGCGGGGCCGCGGGGGCCCGTCTTGCCGTTCCGCTGTCGGCTACGGTTCAAAGCGCCTACGGTTTCATAGCGCCCATGGTTCATAGCAATTGAAGCGTGCAGTCGGTGCGCCCCGAAACCCGCGGCATCGTCCTTTGGGCGCGACGCGTCAGACTTAGGTCCTAGGCAAAGGCCTGCCGAATCGGACCGAAGCCCAGCTAAGGAACGTCTTGCGGCTGCCTCAAGTTTGGGTAAGCAAGGCGCTGATGCCGTCCAGCGCAAATGGGCTTACAAGTCACAGACATAAAGGAGGCAGTTATGAGAATGCATCTTTCCACCGCAGCCGCGGGCCTTTTTCTGCTGGCCAGCGTTGGCGCTGTTGCCGCTCAGGACGTGATCATCGCGCCTGAACAGGAGACCGTGATCAGGGAATATGTGAAAAAGCAGCCGCTCGCATCCGTGGAACTCCCTGGGGTGGAACTCAATATCGGTTCAACGATACCCGAGACGGTCGAGCTTCACGAGGTTCCCGACGTCGAGTATCGCTACGTCGTCGTTGACAATCGCACCGTTCTTGTTGATCCGGGCACACGCAAGATCGTCAAGATCATTCAGTGACCTGAACGCGAGGGGATGAGACGCCCGCCGCTTCGAAACGAGCGGCAGGCGACTATGCGATGGGCAGTGTCAAAATGCGAACAATCAGCAGGCTTTTCGATTCCCGCGACCAGGCAGCGCGTGCCGTTGCCGCGCTTCAGGCGGCAGGAGTTTCTCAAGAACAGATCAGCGTCATCGGACCTTACGACGACGAAATCAGGGCTGTCCTGCGTGGTCCGGGCGGAGCGGCGCTTGGCGCGGCCGCTGGTCTGTTAATCGGCCTGGGTGCTTTTGAGGCCACGGGCATTGATCCTGTCGGAGCGGTGGCTGGCCTAACCCTCGTCGGTGGGGCCTGCGGCGGCCTTGCGGGTGGGCTTCTCCAGGCATCTGCCGATGTTGCCAAACAGCCGGGTGAGCCGAACGTTGAACAAGGCGTCATTTTTGTGATGGCGCAGGTCAATGAAAATCAGGCCGATACCGCACAGGCAGTGCTGGAAAATCCCGTCCGCGTAACGCAACTCGTGGCCACAGCCGGCTGAGATGCGTCGGATCGCGCCTGACTCCTTCCCGGCTTATCGTCCACGAATCGCATTCAGATCGATTTTCCCGCTGAGCCGTCAGTTTTCGCTCTGACGGTTCACGAGGCGGGAAGCGTCTGCTCGACCAGATTGACGTAGTAGCGCAGCACGGTCGGCACGATCTCGTCATTGAAGACGTAGCGGTCGCCGTGCAGGCCCCCGCCGGGCCCGACATCGCCGACGCCGATCCACGCGTAGCAGCCGCCTGCCTCGCGGATCATGAAGGCGAAATCCTCGCAGCCGAGGCTCGGGCTGAACTCGGTCGAGACGTTCTCGCTGCCGACGGTGGCGGCGGCTGCCGCGATGGCGCGGGCCGTGGCGTCAGCCGTGTTGATGAGCGGCGGATAGCCCTTCTTGTAGTCGAGCGTGGCCTTGAGCGCATGGGCTACGGCAATGCCGTGGGCGATCTCGCCGATCAGCTTCTCGCAATGATCGGAATGACCGGGCTCGAAAAACCGGCAGGTGCCTTGCAGCCAGACCTTGCCCGGCACGATGTTGCCGACATTGCCGCCGTGGATCTGGGTGAGGCTGACGACCAGCGCGGTTTGCGGATCGACCGAGCGGCTGACGATGCGCTGAACCGCCTGGACAAAGGCGCCCGCGGCCAGAATCGGGTCGTCGCCGAGCTGCGGCATGGCGGCATGCGCGCCAAAACCCTCGAAGGTCAGCTCGAAATTGTCGACGGCCGCCATCTGTGCTCCAGCGCGAGCGGCGATCGTCCCCTGCTCCAAGCCCGGCCAGTTGTGGACGGCATAGATCGCCTCGATCGGGAAACGCTCGAACAGGCCGTCTTCGATCATGCGCAGGCTGCCGCCTTCGTTTTCTTCGGCTGGCTGGAAGACCAAGTAGACGGTGCCGTCGAAGGCGCGGGATTGGCTGAGCAGTCTGGCCGCGCCGAGCAGCATGGCGGTGTGGCCGTCATGGCCGCAGGCGTGCATCACGCTCTCGTTCCTGGACGCATAGGGCAAGCCGGTCCTTTCTGCGACCGGAAGCGCGTCCAGCTCGGCGCGAAGGCCGATGGCGCGTGTGCCCGTGCCGCTGCGCAGGACGCCGACGACCCCGGTGCCGCCGATCCCCTCATGCACCTCGTCGAGGCCGAAGGCGCGCAGTTTCTCGGCAATGAAACGCGCCGTTTCGTATTCCTTGAATCCGAGTTCGGGATTGCAATGGATGTGGTGCCGCCAGGCTATGACCTCTGGAGTCAGAGCGGCGATCGGGTCATTATGCAGCATGATGCTCTCCTTCCAAGCCGCAAAGGGCGGTTTGGATCGCGATTAGAAGGTCGCACAACAGGCGTCTTGAACCAGATTGACCGCTGCAGGGACAAAAGCCGTGGACGCGACAGAGACCAGGAAATACTGGCGCCATCCCTGCTTCCCTGAGCTTGGCCTGTTCAAGGCGCGCTTCACGCAGCATCGCTACGAACTGCACACGCACCCAACCTATGTGATCGCGCTGATCACGGCTGGCTGCGAACGCATCCGCATCGGGCGCCACAAAATAGTCGCTCCGGCAGGCACCATTGCTGTCGTCAATCCCGAGGAGTGGCATGACGGGGAACAAGGTGCGGATGAAGGCTGGGCCTACCGGACGTTTTATCCCCCGGTGCCGCTGATGGCGGGCCTCGCCCACGAGCTGGGCAGGGCTGACGCTCCGGTCTTCTCACGTCGGAATATCGAAGACAGCGATCTCGCCGCAGCGTTGATGGCAGCGCACCAGAGCTCGATCTCACCGGACGCGACGCAAGCCGAGACGTCGCTGCTCGTCGCCTTGAGACATCTCATCGTTCGGCATGGCGATTGCAGCGGGCGGGTAGAGGAGATCGAAGGCTCGGGATCGCGACGGAGGTTCTCGCTCTACGAGGAGCTTGTCGAAAGCGACCTTGACTCGCAGCTCGACCTGCAGCGGCTTGCCGACGCCGCGTCCGTCACCCGATTTCAGGTCATCCGGGATTTCAAGAAGGCGATTGGCCTGACGCCTGCAGCCTATATCCGCGACCGGAGACTGCGTCGCGCCAGCTCCTTGATCGAACAGGGGCTCGGCCTCGCCGAGGCCGCCATTGCGTCAGGTTTCGCCGACCAGAGCCATCTTTCCCGTGCGTTCCGGACCATGCATGGCATGACGCCGGGCATGTTCAGGAGAGGCAAAGCTCCCGAACCAAAACGAGTTCACATCGAAATGAAATGATCGGGCAGTGGCCGGACCACCAATGTCGGCGCCGATTCCCGACGCAAGCTTGCGTTGTCATTTCGCCGCCGCCTCCACCCGGTCCGCAGCGGCGGCCAGCACGGCGCGGTCGCCCTCCTCGTATAAGCGATGGATCGAGATGGCGCTGACGCGCCAGCCTTCGGGCGTCCGCACCAGCCGGTGCAGATAGCTGGCGCCGACCGTCCAGAACCGCGTGTCGATCCAATGGGTAGCGCGAACATGGCTGCGCGCGACCGCGTCGTTGCCCGCGCCTTCGACAACGATGTTGGTGATAAGGTGCTGGGTGGCGTCGAAGCCCGGTAGCAGGCCTTGCCACTGAGCAATCAGCGCGTCGCGGTCGCTGGTCGCGACCTCGCCACCGAAAAGGCTGGTATAGTCGGTCGTGACGCGGGTCGTGAAATAGGATTTTACCCGATCCCATTCGCGCAAATCGGCATAGAGGCCGATCCCCGCCACCGCCTCGGCCATGGCGGTCTTGTCTTCGCTCGTCAGCGCAGCCGTGGACTGCATGGTGCTCAAGGCGGGCAGAGCGGCAAGCGTCGCGGCAAGAACTGCCGAGGCCAAAACAAACCGGCGGGTGACGGGGCTCATTGTCCCGCCTCCCCTGCACTGCCCAGCGTGGCGCGGAAATGCGCGGCAACGGCGTCGCTCGCCGACTTCACCGGCGCAGCGCGGTCGTAGAAGTCGAACTGGGTGACGTTGTCGAGCCACAGCTCCATCCAGGCGCCGGTCACGACCAGCGCGGGTCGAGGTCTCGCCAGGTCAGATCCTCGGGCAGATAGAGATCGCCGACGATCTGCTCACCGTGCGAGGCGAAAGCAACGCGCTCGACGCGCGATGCGGCAAAGGCGCTTGAGTCGAGGGCGCTTGAGCCGAGGGCTGCGGCGGTTGCCGTGGCCAGCGTCAGGATTTTCAACATCGTAAATCTCCTTTGGCCTGGAGCGAAAGCGCGGCGCGACGGATTAAGGCCGCCGTCTCAGCGGTCATCCGCCAGTCGGCCGGGCAGTGGCTTCAGCTTGTAGTGCGTCCAGTAGAAGGTGTCCGACTGGTACATGTCGGTCAAGAAATTCTGCGCCTCGGTGATCTTGCCGTCCTTGATGCGAAACATCAGGGCGAAAAGCTGGTCGATCTCGGGACCCGAGCCGACGTTGGACCAGCCGCGATGGATGTCGACGACGAGATCGCCCTGCGCCTGGAAGAAGATCGGCTCAGCCCTGAATTTGCCGTCGGCCAGGCCACGGAAGAAGGCGACCACTTCCTCCGGCCCGCGCTTGTCGCCGGCTAGCGGATGGTGGCCGGGAATGCGCCACACGATGTCGGCCGCCAGGAAGGGCCGAACCGCCTCCGGGTTCCCGGTCGCATAGGCTGCGTAATAGTCCTTGATCAACTGGATGTTGCGGTCTTCCTGCGGGCCGCCGTTGGCGGGGGCGGCGGACACCGCCAGGAGAGCGCCGGCGGCGAGCGAAGCGAGCCTGGTCATCGGTCCTGTCTCCTTGCCTTTCGGGCCGTCGCGACAGCGAAGCCCGTTCGTCGGGCCAACATGACGCTTTTGGTTCACCGGAAAAACCCGTAGAGTCCGACAAGGCTATTTGGAATATCCTCACAATGCGACTCGACCAGTTCAGCGGCATCGTCGCCTTCGTGAAGGTCGCGGAGGCAAAAAGCTTCACCCGCGCCGCCGCCGAACTCGGCGTCGCCCCGGCCTCGCTCAGCGAGGCGGTCAAGGGCCTCGAGGAGCGTCTCGGGGTGCGGCTCCTCAACCGCACGACCCGCAGCGTCGGCCTGACCGAAGCCGGCGCCCACTATTTCGACCAGGTGCGCCCAGCGACCGAGGAGATCCGGGCGGCAGGCGCGGCACTGCGCGAGACCCGCGACCGCCCCGCCGGCACGCTGCGCCTGAGCCTGCCGTGGATCGCCGCGCCGCTGCTGATCGAGCCGCTGATGGGGCCGTTCATGGATGCCTACCCCGACGTGCGGCTTAGCCTGATTTTCGACGACAATTTCGTCGATATCGCCGCGCAGGGCTTCGATGCCGGCCTGCGGATCGGCGAGCTTCTCGAGAAGTATATGATCGGCGCGCGTCTGGGCGGGCCGTTGCAGACGGTCGTGTTGGGCAGCCCCGACTACCTCGCGCGTAACGGCTCGCCAAATCGACCCGCCGACCTCGCCGCCCACCGCTGCATCGCCTTCGCCTTCACCCGCACCCGCGCCATCTCGCCCTGGGAGTTTGTTGTCGATGGACGCCAGGTCGAGTTCACGCCCGACGCACGTCTGGTCGTGAACACGCTGCCGCTCTGCATCACCGCCGCCGCGCAAGGGCTTGGCCTGGCCTTTGCCGTCGAAGGCCTCGCTGCGCCGCTTCTCGCCTCAGGCGCGCTGGTCAAGGTGCTGGAGCCTTTCTGTCCCACCTACGAACCGCTCCACCTCTATTATCCCAGCCGTCGCCTCGTCCCGCCAAAGCTGCGGGCGTTCATCGATTTCGTCCGCGCCAACGCCCAAAATTTGCGGATCTGATGCGCCGCCGCGAAACCAGCCATGACGCATATCGGCGAGCCGGTCCGGCTCACCCCAGGCGCCGACCATCTGCCGGGTGGCGGCGTTGGGGCAGTTGAAGGCATTGATTGGCCGCATTGCGAACGGCAACGACCCGTCGACCGTTGAGCCAAGAGTTCCGGCTTTCGCGGCACGGAGCCCGATGCTAAGGGCTGCAAATCTTGAATCAGCAACGGATCGCCCTGTGACCGACACCGAACGCCCTCGCCTGCCGCTGATCGAAATCTGCGTCGAAGGCATAGATGGCCTGCTCGCCGCGCAAGCCGCCGGTGCCGACCGGGTCGAGCTCTGCGCCAGCCTCGTCGAGGGCGGCGTCACACCGAGTTTTGGCATGGTGCGCGCAGCTCTCGAACTGGCGACGATCCCATTCCACGTCATCGTGCGGCCGCGCGGCGGCGATTTTCTCTACAGCGACGCCGAGTACCGTTCGATGCTCGCCGATGTGAGCGCGCTGCGCGAGCTTGGCGTCGCCGGTGTCGTCGTCGGCTGCCTGAATGCCGACGGTACCATCGATGAAAAGCGGATGAGCGAATTTGTGCAGGCGGCAGGGCATTTGAACGTCACCTGCCACCGTGCCTTCGACATGACACGCGATCCGGCCGATGCGCTGGAAGCGCTGGTCCGCAGCAAGGTCGGCCGCGTGCTGACCAGCGGCCAGCGCGACACCGCTTTGGAGGGCGCGGCCCTGCTGGCGGACCTCGTCCGACAGGCGGGGAAGCGCATCATCATCCTCGGCTGCGGCGGGCTCGACCCGAACAACATCGCCGAGGTGCGGGAAAGAACCGGACTGACCGAAATGCATTTCGCCGCACTCAAGGACGTGCCGAGTGCCATGCGCTACCGCAATCCGCGGGTTGGCATGGGCGGCACCGACCTCGACCGCGAGTACCGCAACACGGTGACCGACGCGGCGCTGGTGGCGGCGACGATTGCGGCGGCGAGAGCATGATCACGAAGGAAGAAAACAAACGGGCACGCCTGCCGATCGACCGGGTTTCGCCGCAGGACGAGACGGCCATCCTCGCCCTCAACAACGAACACGCGGCCGAGTTGTCGTGGCTTGAGCCAGGACGCCTGTCCTTCCTGCTCGGCGAGGCGTTCTATGCGCGCCGCATCGGCGCGCTCGAAGCCTTCATCATGACCTTCGACCAGGACGCCCGCTACGACAGCCCGAACTTCCTGTGGTTCCGCGAGCGCTATCCGCGCTTCGTCTATGTCGACCGCGTCGTCGTTGCGCAAGAAGCGCGTGGCCGCGGCCATGCCCGGCGGCTCTATGAGGATCTGTTCGACCATGCATTGCGTGCCAGCCAGACCATCGTCACCTGCGAGGTGAATGCCGAGCCGCCCAACCCGGCTTCGGATGCCTTTCACGCCGCGCTCGGCTTCGTCGAGGTCGGTGACGCGGTGATCCACGGCGGCAAGAAGGCGGTGCGCTACTATACCAGGCAGGTAGGGGAGTAGGGCAGTATGGGAGTAGGGAAAGGAAAAATCGTCTAGGCCGGCGAGCAGCGTAACCCACTGCCATACTGCCATACTCCCCTACTCCCCTCCTTCAGGCATTGGCGGCGGCCACTGCGCGCTTGGCCATCACCACGATCAGATTGGCCCGGTAATCGGCCGAGGCGTGGATGTCGCTCATCAAATCATTCGCCGGCACTTTCACTCCGTTGAGGGCGGCGGCGTCGAAATTCGTGGCAAGCGCCGCCTCGATTTCCGTCGAACGAAAGACGCCGCTGTCGCCGGCCCCGGTGACGGCAACGCGGACTCCGTCCGCACCGTTGGCCACGAACACACCGACGATCGCATAGCGCGATGCCGGGTTGCGGAACTTTTCATAGGCCGCCTTGGTCGGCGCGGTGAAGGTCACCGCGGTGACGATCTCGCCGTCCTCCAGCGCCGTTTCGAACAGCCCCGTGAAGAATGCGTCGGCGGCGATCTCGCGCTTGTTGGTGATGATGGTGGCGTCGAGGGCCAGAAGTGCCGCCGGATAATCGGCGGCGGGGTCGTTGTTGGCGATCGAGCCGCCGATTGTGCCCTTGTAGCGCACCGCCGGATCGCCGATCCGGGACGCCATATGGGCGAGCGCCGGACACGCCTTGTTCAGCTTCTCGTCGCTGGCGACATCGTGATGCGTGGTGGCGGCGCCGATGGTGATGGTGGAGCCCGCCACCTCAATGCCTTTCAATTCCTCGATGTGCGAAAGATCGACGAGATCGGACGGTGCGGCAAGCCGCGTCTTCATCGCCGGGATCAGTGTCATGCCGCCCGACAAAAGCTTTGCATCGCCGGTCTCGAGCAGCTTGACGGCCTCGGCGACGGAGGCGGCTCGGTGGTAGTTGACTGAGTACATGGGATTCTCCCGTGCGAGATAGTGAATAGTGAATAGTGAATAGTGAATAGTAGTTAGTAGTTAGTAGTTAGTAGTGAGGTGCCGCCTTAGCGAAGCGCTTTTCTATTCACTATTCACTATTCACTATTCACTACTCACTCCTTTCAGTGTTTCGTTGTCGCCCGGATCGCTGCCCACACCGTGGACGGCGATGCCGGCATGGCGATATCGGTGATGCCGATGGCGTCGGTGATGGCGTTGATCACGGCCGGCGGTGAGCCGATGGCGCCGGCCTCGCCACAGCCCTTGATGCCGAGCGGATTGCCCGGGCACGGCGTGTTCGAGGTCGAGACCTTGAACGACGGCAGGTCGTCGGCGCGCGGCATGGCGTAGTCCATGTAGCTCGCCGTCAAAAGCTGACCGCTGGCATCGTAGCGTGTGCCCTCTAGCAAGGCCTGGCCGATTCCCTGGGCGACGCCGCCATGCACCTGGCCTTCGACGATCATCGGGTTGATGATGTTGCCGAAATCGTCGGCCGCGACGAACTGGACGACCTCGGTCACGCCGGTCTCGGGATCGATCTCGACCTCGCAGAGATAGCAGCCGGCCGGGAAGGTGAAGTTCGACGGATCGTAGAATGAGGTCTCCTTCAACCCCGGCTCCATGCCGCCAGGCAGGTTGTGGGCGGTGTAGGCAGCAAGCGCCATCTGGAACCACGGCACTTGTTTGTCGGTGCCGGCGACCTTCAAGGCGCCGTTTTCGATGACGATGTCGCCCTCGTCGGCCTCGAGCAGATGGGCGGCGATCTTCTTGGCCTTGGCCTCGACCTTGTCGAGCGCCTTGACAACGGCCGACATGCCGACGGCGCCCGAGCGCGAGCCGTAGGTGCCCATGCCCATCTGCACCTTGTCGGTATCGCCATGGACGATGGAGACGCTGTCGATCGGCACGCCGAAGCGCTGGTTGACCAGTTGTGCGAAAGTCGTCTCATGGCCCTGGCCGTGGCTGTGCGAGCCGGTCAGCACCTCGATGGTTCCAGCGGCGTTGACGCGCACCTCGGCACTTTCCCAAAGGCCGACACCCGCTCCAAGACTGCCGACTGCCGCCGACGGCGCCAGTCCGCAGGCCTCGATATAGCAGCTCATGCCGATGCCGCGCAGCTTGCCTCTGTTGGCGGCGTCGGCCTTGCGCTGGGCAAAACCGGCATAATCGGCAGCGGCCATCGCCGCGTCCAGCGAAGCGGCATAATCGCCGGCATCATAGTTCATGATGACCGGTGTCTGGTGCGGGAACGCGGTGATGAAGTTCTTTCGGCGAAGTTCCGCCGGAGACACGCCCAGCTCGCGTGCGGCGGTCTCCATGGTGCGTTCGAGCAGATAGGTGGCCTCCGGCCGCCCTGCCCCGCGATAGGCGTCGACCGGCGCGGTGTTGGTGTAGACGGCGCGCACATTGGCGTGGATCGCCGGGATGTCGTACTGGCCCGACAACAGCGTCGCGTAGAGATAGGTCGGCACGCAGGACGAGAACAGCGACATGTAAGCGCCGAGATTGGCGATGGTGTCGACCTTCAGCCCGGTGATCCTGTTGTCCTTGTCGAACGCCATTTCGACCGTCGAGACATGGTCGCGGCCATGGGCGTCGGTTAGAAAGCTCTCGGTGCGGTCGGCCACCCATTTGACCGGCACGCCGGTCTTCTTCGAGGCCCACAGGCAGATGATTTCTTCCGGGTAGATGTAGATCTTCGAACCGAAGCCGCCGCCGACATCCGGCGCGATGACGCGCAGCTTGTTTTCCGGCGCGACATTGTAGAAGGCGCTCATCACCAGGCGCGCGAGATGCGGGTTCTGCGAGGTCGTCCAGCAGGTATAGTGATCCTCGGCCTTGTCGTAGTGACCAAGCGCTGCGCGCGGCTCCATGGCGTTGGGCACCAGCCGGTTGTTGACGATCTTCATGCGGGTGATGTGGGCAGCCGCCTTGATTGCCGCGTTGGTCGCCGCGCTGTCGCCGAGCTCCCAGTCGAAAATCAGATTGCCGTCGGCTTCCGGATGGATCTGTGGCGCACTCCTTTCGAGCGCCTTCGGAGCGTCGACGACCGCCTTCAGTTCCTCGTAGGCGATGTCGACCGCCTCGGCAGCGTCGCGCGCCTGGCCCTTGGTCTCGGCAACCACGACGACCACCGCGTCGCCGACATAGCGGACCCTGTCGAAGGCCAGCGGCGACCACGCCCCCATCTTCATCGGCGAGCCGTTCTTTGAATGGATCATCCAGCCGCAGATGAGATTGCCGATGCCGTCGGCCTTGAGCTCCTTGCCGGTCAGCACGCCGATGACACCCGGCATGGCCTGGGCTTTTTTGACATCGATCTTCTTGATCTCAGCATGCGCGTGCGGGCTGCGCACGAAGGCCGCATGCTTCATGCCGGGAACCACCATGTCGTCGACATAGCGCCCGGCGCCGGTAATGAACCGCTTGTCTTCCTTGCGCGCTACACGAGCGCCAACACCTTCAATGCCCATCGCAGAAATTCCTCCCGAATTGCTGAAGTGAATGGTGAAGTGGTGAATGGTTGAAGCGTCGAGAAGGTCAGCCAGATCGCACTATTCACCATTCACTATTCACTATTCCCCTCATGCAGCTTGCCTGGCCTTGCCCTTCGAAGACATCGTCTCCGATGCGGCGAGGATCGCCTTCACGATGTTGTGGTAGCCGGTGCAGCGGCAGATATTGCCTTCGAGTTCGGCCCGCACCGTGGCCTCGTCGAGGCCTTCGGGATGGCGGTTGACCATGTCGGTCGCCGTCATGATCATGCCGGGCGTGCAGAAACCGCATTGCAGCCCGTGATGCTCCTTGAACGCCGCCTGCATCGGATGCAGGTCGGCGCCGTCCGCCAGACCTTCGATGGTTACAACGCTCGACCCGGAGGCTTGCACCGCAAGCATCGTGCAGGATTTTACCGCCTTGCCGTCGACATGGATCACACAGGCGCCGCATTGCGAGGTGTCGCAGCCGACATGCGTCCCGGTCAGGCCGAGATTCTCCCTCAAGAAATGAACCAGAAGCGTACGGTCTTCGGCAGTGCCGCTGACCCGCTTTCCGTTCACCGTCAATGATATCTCCGACATGAAACCTCCCTGGGTGCTACCTTGGTCGTTTTTGGCGTCGGTGGTGCCCGAGCCCTCCATCTGTCCGCTATTCTTATACCGCAAAGAGCACGGGAAATAGTGCCGCGGAATGCCGAGATTGCGAGAATGCAGTTCGGCCGAAAATCCGCCTATTGTACTTTCGGTCACGCAAAGACAGGCAAACGGCCGAGCGAAGCGAAACCATGGTCGCCTGGCAATGCCACCTTGCGGCCATCAGCGGCAATGGTGCTGGCCAGGCCGATTTCAGCCGATGCCGTGCTTTCTGAGAACCTCCTGCTCGTCGCCTGACACCCAGCCGAATATTTTAGGCTCTCCGGCCAGTTTCTGCACGAGGTAGTGGACGTCGAAATCGATCGTGACGTCGGTTTGGCCTTTGCGCGCAAAGATCGACGTCCAGGCGACGTGGGCAACGCAATGATGCTCGTCTATCGGCGAAATGCCAACATCGCGTATTCGCATCTCCTTGGTGCCGATCGCTCGATAGCGAGCATAGCCTTGTTCCATAGCCTGCTTGAGCTGGTCGTCGTTCTTCCCGATCATGACGCCGGCAGGCGACGCCGCAATGAAGGCGGAAGCATAGACCGACGTGACTTCGTCCATGTCGGCATCACCGGCGAGGGATTTCCGGAAAAGCCGCTCGTAGCGTTCGAATAGCTTCCTGACCTGGGCGTCCATGGATAACTCCCTTCCGCTGTGGTTTTGGATCTGACGTTTCTGAGCGCCGATGCTGTCAAAAACAGCAGAAAATTCAATTCCGTCATGTTGGCTCATTGCCAAAGTAGCACTTGAAGACAACAATGGTTTCGACGCCGGCGCGACAGGAGCACAAAAAAACAGCCGCGCACAAAAAGAGCGTCGGAGGAAATAGAGGAGGAAGCCGCTGGCCAGTTCACGGACGCGCTATGCATGCGGCCTATCGGTTCTCACCACCGACGAACCCGACGCGGATGCGTTCGCGCGGGCGGTGGCAGTGGAAGCCGCGGCCATCGACGCTGGATTTGCCCTGCTGTTTTTCTCGCAAAGCCTGCTTGAGGCCGTCGCCCTTTCGGAAGCGCTGAACAACCACGCGCCGGCGCTCCGCTATGCCGGCTGCTCGACGGCGGGCGAGATTACGCCCAAAGGCCTGGAGGACGGCCAGGTCATGGCCATGCTGCTTCCCTCCGCATCTTTTTCGGCAGCCAGCACCATGGTCGAAAATCTGTCGTCATCGAGCATGGACGGGATCACCGGCGAAGTCGAGGCGCTGAGGCGTTCGTTACGCGGCCGCGTCGGGCACGAGCGAGCCGACACCACTTTCGCGCTCTGCCTCATCGACGGGTTGTCCTATGCCGAGGAAGCGGTCACCTCCGCCATCCATTGGGGGCTCGACGATATTCCACTGATCGGCGGGTCGGCAGGCGATGATTTGAAGTTCGAGACGACGCGGCTGATCTCGAACGGCAAGGTTGCCTGCGACTGCGCCATCATCGTGCTGATCACCACGGAAATTCCTTTCCACGTGTTCAAGACCGACAATTTCGTCCCCACCGACGAGAAGCTGGTGGTGACCGCGTCCGATCCCGATCACCGCACCGTGCGCGAATTCAACGCCACCAATGCCGCCGAGGAATATGCCGCCTCGGTCGGCGTCATCCCGCAGATGCTGACGCCGCTGAGTTTCGCTTCGCACCCGGTGGTGGTGAAAGTCGGCGGCGAATTTTACTGCCGCTCGATCCAGAAGATGCACGCGGACGGCTCGCTGTCGTTCTTCTGCGCCATCGACGATGGCGTCGTCCTGTCCATCGCCCGACCCAAGAACATGGTTGAATCGACGCGTGCCGCCTTCAGGGATGTCGAGGAAAGGCTTGGCGGCATCGACATGATCCTCGCTTTTGACTGCGTGCTGCGCAGGCTCGATGCGCGCAACCGCCAGGTCTTTCGGGAGATTTCGGAACTCTACAAGGTCAACAACGTCATCGGCTTCGGCACCTATGGCGAGCAGTACCGGTCGATGCATCTGAACCAGACGTTCACCGGCATCGCCTTCGGAGAGCGGCAGGCGGCGGAGTAGGAGGTTTTATGCCGCTCAGGGACATCAACGACCTGGAGCAGCTGAAGAAGATCAACGCAGCCCTTGTCAGCCGCGTCGAGCGCTCGATGGATCAGCAAGGCAACGCGTTCTCGCTGTTCCAGACCGCGATTTCGCTCGAGAATAGAGTGCGTACGCGCACCGAGGAACTGCACTCGACACTGCGTAGATTGGAACAATCCAACATCGATTTGAGCGCGGCCAAGGAAAACGCCGAACTGGCGAACCTGTCCAAGACAAGGTTCCTGGCAGCCGCCAGTCACGACGTGTTGCAACCGCTGAACGCCGCGCATCTCTCCGTCTCGGCGCTGGCCGAAGTGCAGACCAGCGACGAAGGCAAAAAACTGGTCCGGCAGGTCGAGCGCTCGCTGGAGACGATGGAGGATCTGCTCCGCACCCTGCTCGATATCTCCAAGCTCGATGCCGGCGTCGTGCAGCCCGATATCGGCGACGTCAGCCTGGAGGTGCTGTTTTCGTCGCTGCGCTCGGATTTCCTGCCGGTCGCCGAGTTGAAGGGCCTGACGCTGAAATTCCGGCCGGTCAACGCCGTCGTGCGCTCGGACCGCACCTTGCTGCGCCGCATCCTGCAGAATATCCTTTCCAACGCTCTGCGCTACACCCGCTCCGGCGGCGTGCTGGTCGGCACCAGGCATCGCGGCGACACGATCCGCATCGATGTCGCCGATACCGGCTGCGGCATCCCCGACGACCAGCGCGAGGCGGTGTTCGAGGAGTTCCACCGCGGCACGTTCCCGACCGATGCCGGGCTAGCCGGCGGTGGGCTGGGACTGGGCCTGGCCATCGTGCGCCGCATCGCCGCCGCACTCGGCCATCCCGTGACGTTTTCGTCGAAAGTCGGGCACGGCACGATTTTCCACATCGACGTTCCGGTCGGGATCGGCGCCAGCGTCGATGCCATTGCAAGCAGCGCCGACATGGAGCGGCCGCGCGGCTACGGTCTGTTCGGCACAAAGGTGCTGCTGGTCGAGAACGACGTCGAGGTGCTGCAGGCGATGACATCCCTGCTCGAGCGCTGGCAATGCCTGGTGCGCCCCGCCACCTCGACCGATGCCGCGCTCGAGATGCTCGGCGATACGGACTGGGTGCCGGACATCGTCATCGCCGACCAGCATCTCGACGGCGGCGACCTCGGCACCACGATCATCGCCGAGGTCCGCGATTATCTCGGCCGCGCCGTGCCGGCACTGATCGTCACCGCCGACGGTTCGGAGACCGTCGCCAAAGCCGCCCGCGCCGCCGGCATCGAGCTGATGCGCAAGCCGCTGAAACCGGCGCAACTGCGCGCCCTGCTGGCGCATCTCTTGGCTTGATCCCAAAGACATTGGCAGAAGACCGCGACAAGAAAATGGTGCGCTGTCACCGTGATTTCCGTCCCTGGACGGAGAAGGTAAGTTCTCGGTGACGGTTTATTCACCCTGACGGGTACGCCTAAAACCCCGCCTGGCCGCGAAACAGCTCGGCGCTGTCGAGCTTCGAAACCTCGATGACGGCTTGCGTGCGGCTGTAGACGTTGAGCTTGCGCAGGATCTCGGAGACATGCGCCTTGACGGTGGTTTCGCCGACCTGCAGCTCGTAGGCGATCTGCTTGTTGAGCAGGCCCTGGCGCAGCATCTGCAGCACCCGCAATTGCTGCGGCGTCAGTTTGGCAAGCCGCTGCACCATCTCGGCGCGGTCGGTACTGTCGGCGTCCGGCGGCTGGCCCTCATAGGTTTCGGGCACGTAGATCGCGCCTTCCATCACCGAGCGGATGGCGGCGGCCAGGTCGCTCTTGCGCGCCGATTTCGGGATGAAGCCGGCAGCACCATAGGACAGCGCCTCGGAAATGATCTTGGGCTCCTCATGCCCCGAAACGATGACCACCGGCAGGCGCGGATAGCGGGTCCGAAGCTGCAGCAGTCCGTCGAAGCCATGCACGTCGGGCATGCTGAGGTCGAGCAGCGCCAGATCGAACGGCTTGGCGTCCGCCAGGAGCTCGAACGCCTCGGTGATCGAACGCGCCTCGACAGTGTCGACGTCCGGATAGGCCATCTGCACAGCGCTATGCAGCGCCTCGCGAAACAGCGGGTGGTCGTCGATGATCAGAAACCGGGCGCGATCGTTGACTGCGGTCATGGCGTTCGTTTCAGTTCAGGGCAGGATAGAATAGCCCAGTGACCATGGCCAGATTATTGGCAAATAGTACATCGCCACCCTTGCCGAAGGGCGGAGAGACTGTTTCGAAATTCGCTCTGGCGAGTCATATGGTGGTGGTTTCGAGAACCGGCGCGCAGCGGACATTTGGGTCCGTGAGCACCGGAAGCGCAGAAAACGCCATCAGATGGCCGCCAGAGTAGAATTTCCAAACGGTCTCTCAGATGGCAATTTCCGGACCATCATGCCTTGCCCGGTCGTCCAAATCGGCCGAATGTGCAGGGATGAGCGACCTCGTCCTGCATAACTACTACCGCTCCTCCACCTCCTACCGGGTGCGGATCGCACTGGAGATGAAGGGCCTGACCTACCAATATGTGCCGCATCATCTGCGCCACGGCGAGCATCTGGAGCCCGCCTATCTCTCGGTCAATCCGCAAGGACTGGTGCCGGCGCTGATCCTGGGCGATGGCACGCTGCTGACGCAATCGCTGGCGATCATTGAATTTCTCGACGAGACCAGGCCCGAACCGCCGCTTTTGCCGCAGGACGCGCCTGGCCGTGCCCGCGTCAGGATGCTGGCGCAGATGATCGCCTGCGACATCCATCCGGTGAACAACCTGCGCGTGCTGACCTCGCTGCGCACGCTGTTCGGCGCCGGCGACGAGGACGTCGCCAACTGGTTCCGGCACTGGGTGAACGAAGGTTTCCAGCCGCTTGAAAAGATTCTGGATTCCTCGGCCGATACCGGGACCTTCTGCCATGGCGACACGCCGGGGCTGGCCGACATCTGCCTGGCCGCGCAGGTCACCAGCAACGCCCGTTTCGGCGTCGACATAGCGCCCTACCCGACGGTCACACGCATCCACGCCGCCTGCATGGCGCTGCCGGCCTTCCAGAAGGCCGCGCCGGAGAACCAGATCGATGCCGAATAGCAGCGCTATCCAATTATGAGGAATTGACGATGAAAGCCGTTGTCTTCGAAAAATTCGGCGAGGTGCCGATGATCCAGACTGTTGCCGATCCGGAGCCGGCACTGGGCGGCGTTGTCATCAAGGTCGAGGCGACCGGGCTCTGCCGCAGCGACTGGCATGGCTGGATGGGCCATGACGACGGCATCCGTCTGCCGCATGTGCCGGGCCACGAGCTTGCCGGCGTCGTGGTGGCCGCCGGCAGCCAGGTGACCCGCTGGAAGACCGGCGAGCGCGTCACCGTGCCGTTCGCCGTCGGCTGCGGCCGTTGCTTCGAATGCAGCTCCGGCAACCATCAGGTCTGCGAGCACCAGACCCAGCCCGGCTTCACCGGCTGGGGCTCGTTCGCCGAATATGTCGCCATCGACCATGCCGACACCAATCTGGTCCGCTTGCCGGACGAGATGGAATTCGCCACCGCCGCCAGCCTTGGCTGCCGCTTCGTCACCTCGTTCCGCGCCATTGTCGACCAGGGCCGGGTGACACCGGGCGAATGGGTGGCCGTGCATGGCTGCGGCGGCGTCGGCCTGTCGGCGATCATGATCGCCAGCGCCATGGGCGCCAACGTGATCGCCATCGACCTGACCGACGAGAAGCTGGACTTCGCCAAAAAAATCGGCGCGGTGGCGACGATCAATGCCGCCAGGACGCCGAACGTGGTCAAGGCGGTCAAGCAGATCACCAATGGCGGCGCGCACATGTCGATGGACGCGCTCGGCCATCCGACGACCTCGTTCAACTCGATCGCGAACCTGCGCCGGCGCGGCCGCCATGTGCAGGTCGGGCTGATGCTCGGCGATCATGCCAGGCCGCAGATCCCGATGGACAAGGTGATCGCCTTCGAGCTCGAAATCCGCGGCAGCCACGGCATGCAAGCCTACCGCTACCAGGCGATGATGGAGATGATCCGCACCGGCAAGCTGAAACCCGAATTGCTGGTCGGCAAGCGGATCAGCCTCGATGAGGCGCCCGCGGCCTTGATGGCGATGGGCGGCTTCGAAGGCATCGGCATCGGCGTGGTGACGAAGTTCTAGCCGTGCGGCTCCCCGTTCTCCCCTTGTGAGGGCTTTGCACAGAAGAACAAGGTTCCGTCTTCGATTCTGGTTTGTTCGCGTCTGATTCTGAGACGTCTCGTGAACAGAATCTCTGTGCAAAACCCTCCTTGTGGGAGAAGGTGGCCGCGAAGCGGCCGGATGAGGGGTGCTCCAGCTTGGCACCAACAGCACTCCGGCCAGCA